>NZ_BAABMM010000035.1:0-15128 GCF_045865205.1 Candidatus Rickettsia kedanie
TTAATACCCTCTTTCTATACTTTGGTATCCATATAATGTGTACTTTCAAATCATACTGGCTATGGCTACTTTTTCTATAACTCCTCATATCTCTTTATAAATTCGTTGCCAAGGTAACTTCATTATACCTTCCCTTCGCCTTTAGGTGAAGGGATTTCTCATCCCCGATAGGGACATTAAATTGTAAAATCATTCTAATTCATTAATAGCTTATTTTATGATTAAATTTCCATTATGATACTATAATAATTACATTCCTCTTCCTGAGTTTTGCTTTTCTATTTTTTTTCTTTGTGCTTCCATAGCTTTTGCCAATCCTGCTTTATGCTTATCTCCTTCCTGAGGTATTTGTTTACCAATATCTTTCGCCTCTTTTTTTACAATATTTGGAATTGACGGAGGAGGAGGTGGTGGGACAGGAAGACCACCCCCAGGCATTGGAGGCGGTACCGGTATAGTACCACTAGGCATAGTTGGAGTATTTTTTGAAGGTTGATTAGCAGCTTCTGCTTGCTGCTGCTTTATCTTCGCTTCTTTCATACGTCTTATAGCTGCTAATGCTCCTTGTTGCTGTAAATCTGCAGCTGTCGGTTCTCCTTTCGTAGGCGATGAGGGGTTATTTTTATTATCAAACTTTTTTTCTCTATCTGAAGCACTATTAATAGTATTATATTCTTTTTCTATAGCTTTAAATTGATTATTAATAGATTCCAATGCTGCAACAATTTTTCATCTTTCTTCTCTAGTAATATTAGAATTAGATTTTTTTCTTCAGCCCCTTTTTCTTATCTTCTAATTCTTTCTGTTTTTGCTTTAATTCTTCTAAAATTTTTGCATGATTATCTGTTTGAATTTTAGGTTCTTTATTTTGACTTATTGGAGTATCAACATTTTGCTTTCTTTGCACACTCTTCCATGCTAACTCTTCTATAAAAGAATTAAATTTTGGCCTTTCTACTGGTTGAGATGAACTCTTTATTAGTATTTCTACTGGCTTTATTCCTAAATTTTTGTTTTACCGCCTTTCTCATCTTTAACTATTACACTTCCTTCATCACTGGTAAACTTATTAAGCAATGTTTTAGGGTTCTTAAATTCTGCCGTTAAATTATTATTTTGTAATTTAGAAAAGATGTCTTAAATATTTCTTTTTTCTGTTAGGAATTTACTTAATTCTTTAAAAGTTTGATCATTTTGCAAACTGATATTATCTATCTCATAACCAGGACTACTATCTACAAAATTTAGTACGAAAGGTTTAGCTTTTATTCCGTCATATATCTTTTTCAAAAAATGATCATTAAAATTTTGACTTTCATTAGTACCTTTTAAATTATTCTTTAACTGCTCAAAAGTCATTTTTTTCGGTTCGGCAATACTAGGATTATGCAAGTCTGTATTAAGCATAATTGTTTGGTAAGCTAGTATATATGCGGCATCCTTACTTTTTATTTCACCGTTTAAATTTTGTTCATAATAGTTTGTTCCAAAACTTTCGACTAACCTATCTATTTTTTGAGCTTCGCCCGGTAATTTAAATGATTGTAAAAACCCACGTAAACTTTCTAAATAATCTTTTTCTTTAAAATTAAATTGCTTAGTAAAACTCTCTAATACTTTTTTATTATCGCCTCCCTCCATCTGTTCCAAGATAATCTCCTACAAACTCTAAATTTAGATTACTTTTTTCCTCATAAAAAAAATTAGCAGTTTCTTCTGCAAAATCTTTATTATTATCAGCACACCATTGTTTAATTCTTACAATTCCGCTTTTTGGCTTATCATTAAACAGTTTCGTTACTTCGTTTTTTACTAATGAGTCCATTTTATCCATCACAAGTTAATTAAATATCTAATCATTAAAGACCTTTTATAGATTCAACACAAGTAAAAGCCGCAATTTTTAATATTTTACTATCTGTTACTGTGGCTCGTAAGATTTTATTCAGAAATTGATATTAACAAACAATATAATTTTAGAGGCTAATTGATAAGATTTTTGCAAGAATAGTTATTCATATTTCAAAAAAATCTTATAACTCGCAGCAAAAAAAATTAAATTATCGGTTAAAATTTATTTATAGATAGCCTCTTAAACCTCTTTTATAGCCTCAACGCAAGCAAAAGTTGCTATTTTTAGTATTTCATTAGCTGTGGCTGTAGCTTGAAGTATTTGAACGGGTTTTTCAAAACCGTTTGTTATAGGACCTATGAAGCTATTGGATGAAAATTCTTGTAATAATTCAGTAGAAATAGCCGCTGAGTTTAAACCAGGCATAATTAATACATTTGCAGATCCTGATAATCTACAAAATTTATATAATTTACGTAAATCACTGTCTAAAGCTACCTTAACCGACATTTCTCCATCATATTCAAAATCTACTTTCATGCCGCTCAGCTCTTCTTTGTCTTTACTAAAATTATCTAGTATATTTACTGCTTCACAAATACGAGCTGTTTTTTCCTTAGAAGCATTACCGAAGCTGGAAAAAGAAAGAAGAGCAACTCTTGGGGTCATCCCCATATTTTTAGCAATTTCTGCCGTTTGTGTTGCTATTTGAGCAAGCTCTAAGCTGTTTGGATATTCAGTAATACAATTATCAGAAATAATAATATTATTGTCTTTAGCAATCATAATTGAATAGCCAAGGATTCTACGATTAGGTTTTGGCGAAATTACTTTCATGATATCTTCTAAACTATCTATATAGCTTTTAGTAACACCGGTTAAAAGAGCATCACCGTCACCGCAAGCTACCATACAAGCAGCAAAAATATTCTTATCTGTTTTAACAAGTTTAGCACAATCACGATATAAATAGCCTTGTCTCTGAAGTCTTTTATATAAATAATCAATATATTTCTCTAAACTATCAGTTAAAGCTGCATTCATTATTTGAATTCCGTCTAAGCTAATATCTTGACCTATCTTTTTTAACGTAGCCTCAATTCGCTCAACACGACCGATTATAATCGGATGACCGTATTTCTCGTCTCGCATCATAAGGGCGGCAGAAATTACTTCTTCTTCTTCACCTTCAGCAAAAACAATCCGCTTAAGCGGTGCATTATGAATTTTTTCAGCTAAGAAATGCATATAGTTAGCAGTAGGGTTTAATCTACTACCCAATTCTTTCCTATATTTACCTATACTAAAATCTTTAACCCTAGCAACGCCGCTTTCTATTGCAGCAACGGCAACTGCCGCTGCTACTACGGTAATTAAACGAGGATCAAACGGTACGGGAATAATATATTCCTTACCAAAAACCATCTTACGCCCTGAGTAAGCTTTATACACCTCTGCCGGTACGGGTCTACGGGCTAAATCTGCAATAGCTTTTGCTGCAGCTATTTTCATTTCCGTATTAATGGTCCTTGCTCTTACGTCTAATGCTCCCCTAAAAATATAAGGAAATCCCATAACATTATTAATCTGATTATTATAATCAGATCGCCCTGTTGCTATAATTGCATCATCTCGCACAAGCTTTATATCTTCAGGAGTAATTTCCGGATCAGGGTTAGCCATAGCAAAAATAATCGGATTATTTGCCATCCCTTTCACCATCTCTTGAGTTACCACCCCTTTTACCGATAACCCTATAAATACATCTGCATTATTTAAGCTTTCTGCTAAAGTTCTAAACTTGGTATCGCTTGCATATAGCTCTTTCCATTGATTCATACCTTCTAGGCGTCCTTTGTATACAACACCTTTAGTATCACATAAAATAATCTTTGATTTATTGGCTCCAAGAGCAATTAATAAATCAATGCAAGCAATAGCAGCGGCCCCTGCTCCATTTACTACTATTTTTAGACCTTCAAGCTTGCGATTAGTAAGATATGCTGCATTTATTAGCCCTGCAGCGGTAATAATCGCCGTTCCATGCTGATCGTCATGAAAGACCGGTATATCCATTAAAGATTTTAATTTTTCTTCTATAATAAAACATTCAGGAGCTTTAATATCTTCGAGGTTAATACCGCCGAAGCTATAACTAAGATATTTTACAGCATTAATAAATTCTTCAGGGTCTTCCGTATTCACTTCCAAGTCAATTGCATCAATATCGGCAAATTTTTTGAATAGTACGGCTTTACCTTCCATTACCGGTTTTGAAGCAGCCGCTCCTAAATTACCAAGCCCAAGTACTGCAGTACCGTTAGAGATTACGGCAACTAAATTACCACGAGCGGTATATTTATATACATCCTCTAAATGTTTAGCAATTTCAAGACAAGGAGCTGCAACACCTGGTGAATAAGCAAGCGATAAATCTTGCTGAGTAACTAAAGACTTTGTAGCAGTAATAGTAATTTTACCAGGCTTATCTTTTTCATGATATTCAAGAGCCTCAGCATAATTTATTTTATTCATTTCATCCATTTTAGAAATTCCTGTTTTGTTTGTTTTGCTTGTGTCACCCCGTAACTTGACCACAGGGTCTTGTATCACAGGCTGTGTCCTGAGATACCACGATCAAGTCGCGGTATGACATTCAAAATCCCTATCCCATCACATACATAATAATTGATATAGTAACTACCGAGAAAAAAGTAGTAAATGTTATAATCGATGCCATAGAGTCAGGATCACCGTCAAGCTGACGAGATAAAACATAAGCCGTACTTGCACATGGAAGACAGCTATATAATATCCCAACCGATCTATCTATCCCCTCAATTGACATTAACCATAATACTATTACGCTAACTAGAGGAAATGCAACTAATTTAATAAAGCTTGTAAACACTACATTATGTAAAAGCTCTTGTCTAATAGTAAAATTAAGCCCTGCTCCAACATTTAACATACCAATAGCTAAAGCGGCATTAGAAAGGCTATCTAGCGTTTTCTTAAGCCCTAAATGTAATTCAAGATTTGAGTAATTAAAAACGAATCCTACTAAACTTGCAATAATTAACGGATTACGCACAATTAATTTCATCATTAAAACAAAGCTAGTTCTAATAGTATTAGTAACGGATTTATTAGGGATGTAATAAGCGAAAATCATTACCGATAAAATATTGGTAAAAATAATCATATAAGAGGAAATAACAGCAACAATAGAAAGCCCGCTAGGACCAAGCAAAGGGCTACTCACTCCAAAAAAAATGTAGCTATTATAACGAATTGAGCCTTGAAAAATGGAAGTAAATTGGACTTTATCTATATTGTATTTTTTTTGGTAGATTATAAGACCGATTGATACAAGGATAGTGGAAATAATAAGAGCCACTACTAACTTAATTATCGATGCAACGCTTAAGTCGGCAGTAGATACATAATTAAAAAGCATGGCAGGGAATAGTACAAAATACGATAATTTCTCAATACCACGCCAAAATTCTTCTGAAGTTAACCATTTATTTTTGATAATACTACCAAGAAGCGTAATTAAAAAAATAGGTAACGTACTACAAAAAATTTCATTCATTTGTTAATAGTTTTTATTTTCTGTGTCATCCCGCGACCTGATCGCGGGATCCAGTCTTTTTTATTTTTTTCTAGATACCATGGTCAAGCCACAGTATGAGAGCGTAACTTCCCTTCGAGCAACTTCTTCGTTTCCTGCACCCCGTAAAGCTTTATAAAAGTTCCGAGTCTTGGACCTTCGCTTTGCCCAAGCAATATCTGATATAAATCTTTAAAGTAATCATGCAGATTGTCATATCCTGCTTTCATTCCTATATCATATATTGCTTTCTGAATGCTTTCCGCCTCTGTTTGATCAGATATATCAGATAACATATCTAATATATCCTGTAAAATAACCTTATGCTTTTCAGAAGGAGCTAAATATGATTTATGTGCTTTAATAAAGTCATTATAATATCTTATAGCAAATTCTGCTAAGTGGTCAAGATAAGGGCTAGTATTTGGAGTTGCCTTTGGCTTATACTTGCTAATAAATCCCCAAAGTACCGATTTATCGGAAGGATTACACACAGCAGTAAGATTTAAAAGCAATGCATAGGTAATGCCAAAAGTCTCAATTTTCGGTACATTCCCGTGATGTATGTGATAAACTGGATTTGCAAAACGCTTTGCCCTATCCTCTTCTAAATGATATTTCTGATTAAAAGTAATATATTCATCAACATTTTTAGGAATTACATCAAAAAACAAACGCTTAGCTCTAGTCGGATTTTGGTACATAAATAATGCCATACTTTCAACGGGAGCATATTTAAGCCAATCATCAACACTAATACTATTACCTTTTGATTTTGATATTTTCTCACCGTTTTCATCTAAAAATAGCTCATAACATAGCTGCACCGGCGGCTTGCCTCCTAGGATTCGGCAAATTTTCGAATAAAGTCGAACATTTGCTAGATGGTCTTTGCCGTACATTTCATAATCGACTTTAAGAGCAGCCCAGCGCATACCAAAATCCGGTTTCCACTGTAATTTACAATGCCCTCCCGTTACCGGTACTGCTATATAATTACCGGCTTCGTCTTTATATGTAACAGTACCTACTTTAGCATCCCATTTCTCTATAGGTACTTGCAGTACCTTACCCGTTTTCGGGCATATAGGCATGAAAGGCGAATATGTAGCCTTTCGCGCTTCTTTAAACGTCGGTAGCATCAGCTCCATTATCTCGTCATATTTCTCTAGCACTCTTATCAGCATTTCATCAAACATACCGGCTTTATAACAGTTAGTACTGCTATAAAATTCATACTTAAAACCGAATTTATCAAGGAATGAGCGAAGCTTTGCGTTCATATAATGTCCATAACTTTCACCATCACAAAACGGATCAGGGATAGAAGTAAGCGGCATATCCATATACCCAGCTACCATTTCAGGATTTGGAATATTACTAGGAACTTTACGAAGTCCGTCCATATCATCAGAAAAGCAAATTAGCTTAGTAGGAATATCGGATAATTGCTCAAACGCTTTCTGCACCATCACCATACGGGCATTTTCACCAAAAGTACCTATATGAGGCAAACCTGAAGGACCGTACCCCGTTTCAAATAATACGTAACCTTTTTCAGGAGTTTTACCGTTTAAGCTGTCTAATATTTTCTTAGCCTCAACAAAAGGCCAAGCGTTAGACTTAATAGCATCTTCCCAAATTTCTGACATTTATTTTTCTTGCACTTTAATTAATAATCAGTGACAATATACTAAATTTATTTATTTGTAAAATATCACTCGAATTTTTTAATGTCATCCCATGGCTTGACCACGGGATCCAGTCTTTTTAGTGTTTTCGGATACCGCGGTCAAGCCGCGGTATGACATTGAATTCATATACTTAACCATAACCTTAAAAAAATCATGCCATTTACTACTATTATAAATTACATCAGAAAAGATAGCTATAAAGTTCTACATTTAGGACTAATTGCAATTTCTATAATAGCACTTGCTACCGCTTATATTGCTGAATATATATTCCATTATACACCCTGCCCTTTATGCGTTTATGAAAGGTTTCCCTATTTAACGCTAATCAAAATTTGCTTCACTGCTTTAATCATCAGACAATTAAGCAAATATACGCTCATATTCATTTTCCTAACCATTCTTAGCTCTTGCATATTATCAACATATCATAGCTTCGTAGAAAGAGGGATAGTACAACCAAGTGCTCTTTGCTCATCGATGATCCGTATCCCGCAAGGCTTGTCTATACAACACATCAAGCAAATGTTCTACTCTCAGCCAATCACTTCCTGCACGAAACCCGCAATCAAAATCTTCGATATTTCTATGACGGAGTATAATCTACTCTTAAATATCGGTCTTCTAATCTGTTTATTCCTGGTGTGGTTTTATCCAAAAAAATCTTAGTTTTAAAGCAACAGCAATCAATTGCATTCTCACTTTCGTGGAGAAGTATTGTTGTGTGAACCAGGAAATCCGTTCGGTGTCATCCCGTGGCTTGACCACGGGATCCAAGAGACAACTAACGCTACCTCAAATATTAAATTTCATTAATTAGTAATTAAAAAATTAACTATTGGCTTGTAGAAATTAAAATATTGTGTATAATACCCGCACGACAAAATAATATTTAAACTCAAAAAGGATATTTATATGCAAAAAAAAACAGAAAATAATATTAATAATGAAAGACTGCCAGATGGGAGCACCTTTTGACACAACGCAGTACGTGCAGGAAATGTAAAGGCTAGTAAGCTTTTAATTACCCAAGGTACAAATTTTAATATTACAGATGATCAAGGAAAAACTCCTTTAGATTATGCACCTACAGAAGAAATTAAACAAATCTTAACTACAGCAATGTGGGTAAACCAAACATTGACTTACTCTAATGTAGATAAATATTTTAATGACTTAAAAAATACTTATATTCAAAATGAGTCAGATAAGGAAAAAGCTATTGATATATTATTTAGTGATCCTGATCTTGAAGATAATGTAAAAGCGATAGTGATAGAAAAAATTTGGAATTATATAAGTTAATAGTAATAATGAAGTAGCAGCACCGGCACCAATCACAACCACTACTTCTACAGAAATAGCAGATGAAGATAATGTACGTGCACCGATTCCTGCAAGATTCGATACCTTAATTGAACCAACAAGCACTTCGACAGATGAAAAATTATCTGCTGATGTAAAAAAGTGTCTCTTTAACGGTGAAGATCCAATGAAAGTTATGAATTTATTAGAATACTACCCTAATATCTCGCCAACGAAAATAGAAGAATTAACAAATTATATTTGTGAATACGCTTTTGGCACTAATTTAGCCGGCGATATTAATATTGAATTGTAAAATCTCTCTAAGTTCTTTTAAAGAAAAACTAAGTGGTTAAAGAAGCTTTCGGGTCTAAATTTGCGATATGCTCGTCTAGAAATAATATTTTAGGCGGATGAGCTATGCTAAATGCCAGCAATATAATATGCTTTTCTCCGCCGGAAAATTTACCAAGCGGCTGTGAAAGTAATGATAAAAAACGCTGAGGTGTGCCGGTAAGTTCTAGCACCTCGCTAAAACTTAACCGTTCATTACTAGGGCATCTACTTTCCCATATGGTAATATTTTCCTCAAGCGTTAGCTCGGTAAATAGCCTCTATTCAGCTTTTTGTGTTAGTGTAAGCAGCGTACGAGCTTTCTGAGCTTTAGGTATTTTATCGATTCTGATTTGATCTAAAAATACTTTCCCACTAGTAGGATTCAAAGAACCGGCAAGTATTTTAGCTAAAGTAGACTTACCGCTCCCGTTATGACCTAATATTACGATAAACTCTTCTTTAGCAATATTTAAAGTAGTTTCAGCAATTATAGGCTCGGTTCTTTCTCTAACTTTGAACTCTATATTTTCTGCATATAAATAAGGTTTCATAATTTTGTCTTTTAAAGATGTCATTCCTGCGTAGGCGGGAATCCAGTAAAGTACAGCTTCTAAAAAAACTATGTAATAAAAAATCTTTAAAATTAAAGATTTTTTAGTCTGGATTCCCGCTTTTAGCTAGGATGACATCGAGCTCTTTAAAAAAATGTCCAGTACTATGGTCTTGACCACGGGAGCTAGGTAACACAGTGGGTTTTACTGCTCCTCGCAAGGCATTGTTGCGTGGACCGGTTTTCCCGTCATTGCGAGGAAATTACAGAGTATTTGACTAAGCAATACAGTTAAAAATTCTGATTTACAGAATTTTTTTATTATTTTTTCTGGATTATCATGTCGCTTCGCTCCTTGCAATGACATTTCAGATATCCACGCAGGCAATACCCGCTCGCAATGACGATTCAGTACTTATGAAGCAAGGCGTGCAAAATGAAAAAGAAATTCATTTCTTAAACTCTGTACTTCCTGTTTGTTCTAATACCGTTTTCCCTATTAATTGCGATAGAGCATCGTGACCTGCAGTCCAGCTGACTGGCGGCTCTTCACCTATTAAACCGGTATCATAACAATCATTAATCTTAACAAAAATTAATACTTTGGCAATGCTAAGTCAATGAAAATTGAAATATTATTCACAAGGTATAGATACTGATCTGACAAGTTCAATTATTATTTTTCTAATATTTGGATTTTGTACTCTAGTAAATGCTCTAGTTAACGAAAAAAGTTCTCTTTCCATAGTCATTGATAATGCTTTATAATCAAAAGAGACGTCATGTTCATATTGCCCTTCTTCTTCAGTAGTATTATTTAAGAAATCACTTTCTATTTCTTTGAATAGATATTCAATTTTATTATTAGAAGTATTTTTATCGTCAGTTTTTAACTTTTCTTCTTAGAACTATTAAAGAAATACTTTAAAGGCTTATTTAAAACTTTTGCAAAAACATATAACCTACTTATAGGTATATTACTTAAACCTTCTTCATATTTTTTCACTTGGAGAGCACTAATATCTAAAGCTTGCCCTAATTCTTTTTGGCTCATACCTACAGCAAGACGCCGTTCTTTTAAACGTTCACTTGCGAGTTTGTCCGGATGTTTTATTGAAGCATTCATTTTAACAATAAGCTTTAATTATTAATAAAGTCTATTCAACTTTAAAAAGCAACTTTATTAAAAATTTAATATAATAATGCTAAAACCCTTTAGTTATCAAGAATTGAGGCTAATAAATAATTAATGAAAAGTATAAAAACGATGAGTAATAGAATAGTAGAATTACCAAATTGTGAGAATATAGTAGGAGAGGTTAGTTTTTTAGGAATTAAACCTTGAGTATAATTTATTTCATTTAGATTTAGTTTTTTTATTGTTCTACCAAAAGGATCTACTATAGCTGAAATACCGTTATTTGCGACTCTAATCATAGGTAAACCGCTCTCTACGGTTCTATTTCTACTAATATGAAAATGCTGATATGGACCGCTTGATTTACCATACCACGCATCATTTGTAATATTAATTATTACATCAGCTATTTCATTATTCGTCCGTACAAAATCAGGAAAAATAGATTCATAACAAATTAAAGGTTTAATTTTAAGATTATATTTTTCAAGATCAACAAACCCTCCATCTCCTTCTTTATAATCAATTAAACCGTGAGTTAATTTTTTAAACGGTAGTATCTTTTTAAGAGGCATATACTCACCGAAAGGTACTAAATGTGATTTATGATATTCAAATAATTTATGATCATTTTTATCAAGAGCATACATAGCTGAGTAAAGTTCAAACTTATCACCTTGTTTTTTATTATCCGAGATCCCTCCTGTTATCAAAATAGCATTTGTAGAATTTAGCATTTTTAATAATTCTGATTTAACTTGCGGTATATCATCAGGTACTACTAATGCCGCTTCAGACCAAATAATTAAATCGGTGGGTTCGGAATTTTCCGATAAATTAATATGTAGCATTAAATTATGCCACAATTCTTCTTCATTCCATTTTTCGGTTTGAGGTATTGAAGGCTGCACTAATCGTACTTTTAGATCAGTGAAATTTGTAGGGTTATTACTTAGCCTTACTGCTCCATAAATGACAATTACGGTTAATATTAGGACTGAACTAGCTAGTAATATTTTTAACTGAGTAAATTGCTTACTCAATAAAGGATAAGCTGATGTAGAAATATATATAACTATAAAACTAAGTCCATATATCCCTATTATACTTAAAGGCTGTATTAAAATATCTGAAAACGAGAAAGCATAGCCGATCAAATTCCAAGGAAGACCGGTAAAAATCCATGAACGTATCCACTCAAATAATACCCAACATAAACAGAATATAAATTGGTAATATTTATTATTTTTAGCAAAAAAACTAAGCATGCAGCTTGCCGATATAAAGAAAGCTAAAACTATAGGTAGCCCAAATAACGCAAAAGGAATTGCCCACCAAAAATCCGCAATATAAACGCTAACACCGATACTTATCCAATATATTCCACTTAAAAAATGCCCAAAACCGAATAAATAACCAAATTTTGCGGCTTCTTGCCAATTTTCGGATTTTTGAACTATATAACATAAGTAAGATAAGGTTAATAATGCCGGTATAAAGAAAGTCGGAGCAAACACTAAACCGCTTAACATCCCTAACAGTAAACATATGATTTTAGGTTTATACATTTTTATCGATTATTTGTTTACAAAATAATACATCATGCTATCATTTCAGCAAGTTTTAATATAATGAGTAAATATAATGACTACAGGATTACTACAAGGAAAAAAAGGCTTAATTACAGGCATTGCAAATAATATGTCAATATCGTGGGCGATTGCACAGCTTACTAAAGAACACGGAGCAGAGCTGTGGTTTACTTATCAATCGGAAGTACTAGAAAAACGAGTTAAACCACTCGCTGAGGAAATAGGTTGTAATTTTGTTAGCGAACTTGATGTTACGAATCCAAAATCAATTAGTAATTTATTTGATGATATAAACGAAAAATGGGGTAGCTTCGATTTCTTACTTCACGGTATGGCTTTTGCCGATAAAAATGCATTAAAAGGACGTTATGTTGATACTAGCTTAGAAAATTTTCATAATTCTTTACATATATCATGTTACTCTCTTTTAGAACTCTCAAGGTCTGCAGAAGCCTTAATGCATGACGGCGGAAGCATTGTGACGTTAACTTACTACGGTGCTGAAAAAGTTATACCTAATTATAATGTAATGGGTATTTCTAAAGCTGCACTTGAGGCTAGTGTAAAATATCTAGCACACGACTTGGGAGAAAATAATATTAGAGTAAATGCTATTTCGGCAGGACCTATCAAAACTCTAGCATCTAGTGCAATAGGTGATTTTAGTACTATGCTTAAATCTCACGCTACAACCGTACCGTTAAAACGTAATACTACCCAAGAAGATGTAGGAGGAGCAGCAGTCTATTTATTTAGTAATTTATCTCAAGGTGTGACCGGTGAAATTCATTATGTAGATTGCGGTTACAATATTATGGGAAGTAATAAATTATAAATTATTATTGCATGGATCATTAAACGTATTCGATGTCATCCCGCGTGGCGTTGTTGCGTGGACCGGTAAATGCTCTTTATGTCATTCTTAGCTAAAAGCGGGAATCCAGCAAAAAGTATAAATACAGAAAATTTTTAAAATTAAAAGCTCGATTTATCTCGCTTTATGCTGGATTCCTGCTTTCGCAGGAATGACATCACAATCCATGATCTATTTTTTTGAAATGTTCAGGTTTTGGAGGAACAGGCGGTTTTTTGGATTTTGCATGAACCTTTTTATCTTCTGACGGCAATGCCGGATTATTTAATCTATTTAACTCTTTTGAGGAGTATGAGAATTTTTAATTTCACTATTTATTATTTTTCCTATTTTCTCAAGATTTTCTTTAGAAATGGAATATGATTTTATACTTATATAATTAACAATCTTTGACCACCAGGTTTGTCTTTTATCTAATTCTTGATGTATTATATCTACTAAATCATTTTTTTTGATTAGAATTATTACTGAACATCTATTAGCATTTTAATACATAACATATACTACTTTGTAAACCTTCACAAAATAAACTCACAATAACTATTTGCAACAGCGCCTAAAATGTACCTACGGCGACGGGACAGCTATTTGCAGTGGAGTTCATCTTGAATATAAGCCTGCACTCATAAAAAATCAATCTCTTAATAATATTCGTAAAATACTAAAAGCTCATGATACGGAAAGAATCAAATTATTAAATTATATATTCAAAAATCTAAATCTGTATAATAGCTCGGAGGGGTAAAGCCTGGTATTCTATCTTGTAATAATAACCTAAAAGTCGGTCTTGATTTAATTAGTGAATACCAATGTTTGATAAGCGTCCATTTATCCCAATAAATCTCACCGAAATAATCAAGTACCGATAAGTGACAGCTTGCGGCAATATCGGCAATAGTTAGTGAATCCGATACGAGATAACTTCTTTTTTCGAGTAAAGAAGTTATATATTCTAAGTGATAATTTAAATTATTTTGTGCAGCACGTAAAAACTCGGTTCGTGGGCTGCTCATTTTAGCAATTGATCTTATAACTTTTTCATCGATAATAATCTTAGTAACTTCACGATAAAATTTATCGTTAAACCAAAAGAATAATCGTCTAATTTCGCAACAAATATCAATATCTTCATCTAAAAAATTAAAATTCGGATATTTGCTATTAAGATATTCAACAAAAGGATAAATACCTACCACAAATAAGCCGTATGATTCTTCTAAAATAGGCAATGTTCCAGCAGGATTGATTTTTAAGAAACCTTTATTGAATTGCCAATAATCTTCTTTAATCGTAGTAAATTCTATATCTAATTCTTTTAAGAAGACACGAGCTTGTCTTGAAAGAGGACAAATAGGATAATAATATAACTTTTTCATTAAATTTGTGTCATATTAAGTTCTAGGTCATTCCGTGGTCTTGCCCTATGGTGCACGAACACTTCGTATGTCATGCCTGTGAAAACAGGAATGACATACGGACCACGGTAGGACAATAAGGTCTATAAGCCGGATTCTGTATGAATATAAATTCATTGCAGTTATTTATCTAGGATAAACGTTACCGTTTACCTCAAGCGATCTACCCGCATTACAAGCCGGCTAGAGATAACCCGGGAACTTGATAAGTTCTGTAATGCCTATTTGATCTTGCTCTTGGTGGGGTTTACCATGCGTAATTTGTTACCAACTTACCGGTACGCTCTTACCGTACCTTTTCACCCTTACCGAGTACTTACGTACAATTCAGCGGTATATTTTCTGTGGTACTTTCCCTAAAATAATAATACTCTGCCGGAGGTTAACCGGCACCATACCTCTATAGAGTCCGGACTTTCCTCGTGATCTATAGCTTTGCTATATCATCACGCAACTGCACGACCGTTTAGAATTATGGTCAATTTTCTTAAATTAGTCAATAACATTTAGAAGAAGTTCAATGCACTTATTAGGTTCTGTGAAGGTTTCTAATTGATTTGCTATTTTGAGATATTTTTTAGCAAAAATTAATAAGATTTTTTGAAAACTTGACTTTTGTACACAGAATATGGCACTGTTACAAATAGTTATTGTGAGTTTATTTTGTGAAGGTTTACAAAGTAGTATATGTTATGTATTAAAATGCTAATAGATTTTCAGTAATAATTCTCATTTCGCCTTGAATGCCTTGAGCGT
>NZ_BAABMM010000036.1:0-12034 GCF_045865205.1 Candidatus Rickettsia kedanie
TCAAGGCATTCAAGGCGAAATGAGAATTATTACTGAAAATCTATTAGCATTTTAATACATAACATATACTACTTTGTAAACCTTCACAAAATAAACTCACAATAACTATTTGTAACAGTGCCTTTAACATACTTACCGTTAGGATCTTGGATTTCTCGCTCTATCTCAGCAGATTTTAAACCTAATTATATATATATATCTAAAGTGGAGCATATAATAAAAAATTAATACTTTGAGCTATTCTACTATCTATCAAATCTTTAGAATTTCTTCTATGATAAAATTTTTCTTGTAAAATACGATAGTGATCTAATATTTCCTGTGTTATATCTTTTACATCAAGAGATTGTAATTCTCCTTTATCATTAAATTTTGCTTTCATGCCTGAGCATTTTGCTTCCAATAATAATATTTCTTGAAAAACTTTATGATTAGGAGTATGACAAACAAAATTAGGATCATTATCCGGCATTAATTCATTTGCATTTTCCATTATGGCTTGATTGAGCTTATGTAATTGCTCCTTATTAAGCTTTTTATCTAAAACACTTATAAAAAAAGCTTCCCTTTGTTTTTGCTTACTTGCAGTACTAAAAGCCTGCTACATCTTTTGCAAAACATCAAAATCAAAATTTTCGTTACCTATTTCTTTGATAACTAAATTTGCTAAATTTTTTGTTTCAGTACTCACTGTTTCTTTTTTATTTTTTGTAGCCATAATATTAATCTAACTTATAATTATTTAAATATTAATGATAGATTAAATTAATTGCTAGAGGTTTTTACTATATTTATAATCAAAACTTTAAGACAGTATCTCAAAAGTCATACTGGACTTTTGCTGTATCCTAGAATTTCTATTGATACTATCTCATCATCTGGTTGAGCATGATTTACTAGCTCTAATATATTCGAAGATGTTAAATTGCTAATATAAACACCGTTTTTATCATTTAAAACACGCTGAACCACAGATAATTTAAAATCATCAGAAGTTCCATATAATGACATTTTGTCTTCAAATAATTTTTTAAATATATCTAATTCAAGTAATTCTTCACTTACAATACTTTCTCTAATATATTCACTCACAAATAAAAACATTATGCTTCGTGCTAAGCTATTTTTAATATAAAATTCTTTTAAGCATGCTATAAAATTTTCAAAAAAACTTACTCCTTCAATTAATGCTTCAAAAGAAATTTGATAATCAGGGCACAATTCCTGATATATTTTTTTCTGCAATTCCGCTTTTTCAAAATTTTTCAAATAAAAATTATCTACTAATAACTTGTAAAGTTCAAGTAGCTTGCTAGGACAGTTAATTTTTAAAATTCCTTTTTTATCAACTTCTACAGCAAAATTGTGTCTTTTTGCTACCAAGAATAATATTTCTTGAAAAACTTTATTATTAGGAGTACGACAAACGAAATTAGGATCATCATCCGGCATTAATTCATCTGCATTTTTCATTATTGCTTGACCGAGTTTATGTAATTGCTCTGGATTAAGCCCTGTATCTAACAAACTTATAAAAGTTTTTCGTTGTTTTTGCTTACTTGCAATGCTAAAAGCCTGCTGCATCTTTTGTAAAATCCCTAAATCAAAATTTTCGTTATCTATTTCTTGTATAACTAAATTTGCTAAATTATGTGGTGCTTCAGCACATAATTCTTCTCTTTCTAAGTTTCTTTGACCTAACCTGAAATCAACATTGAATCCTGATTCTTTCTTTTTAGCTAATCTAGGATATTTTTCTTCAATATCTACAGGTTTACTAATACAAGAGAACAGCATTTCTTTTAGCTTCATATAATTTATTCCTTAAATTAACAGGACGTATTATATTTAGTTAAAAAATATTAACAAGCACTTTATAAAAGATTAATATAAATTAATTTTTGTTAAGAGGGTGATGCAATAATGCTTTTTTTAGATGATTAGTTTGAAGATGAGTATATATTTGGGTCGTTGATATATCAGCATGGCCGAGTAGCTCTTGAATTACTCTTAAGTCTGCTCCACTCTCAAGTAAATGACTTGCAAAGCTGTGGCGTAATATATGAGGAGAAATATGTTCAGGGTTAAGATTAGCATAAAGAGCAGCAGATTTTAACAGAATTGCAAAATTTTGCCTAGTCATATAACCTGCTAAAGCTGATGAGGGAAATAAATAAATTAGATTTTTTGGTTTAGCTTTATTCACAAAAATATCTCTAATTACAAGATATTTAGCAATAGAGATAACTGCCTGTTCATTTATTACTATGACTCTTTCCTTATTACCTTTACCAAGCACCGAAAATATTTTTCTTACTTCTCCTTTAGATGTTTTATTAGTCAGAATATCGCTAAGTTTAAGACTCACAAGCTCCGAGACTCTAAGGCCGCTAGCATAAAGCAAATGAATCATCGCATTAAGCCTTATACCTTCAGGAGAATTATCTTGCGAGCAATATTCAAGTAGCGATTTAATTTGATCTATAGACAGTATTTCAGGAAGTTTATTTTGGTATTTCGGTAAATCTACGTTCAGAACCGGATTAAAGGCAGTATGATTTTCGCTAATTAAAAATTCATAGTAGCTTTTTATAGTTGAGATTTTTCTGTTGATTGAGCGTGCTTGTAAATCATTACTTGCTAGATATTCAATCCAATCTCTAACATTTTCTGTGGTAATATTTAATTCGGATAATCTTTGTTTAGCAAGATAGTTTTGAAAATCGAATAGGTCACGCTTATAGCTAAGTATAGAATTTTTTGATAATGCTCGCTCAGCTAAGAGCATTTCTAGGAATTGCGAAATAAATTCCATAAGATTTTTTAATTTCTATAATGGAGGCCAGGGTCGGAATCGAACCGACGAATAGAGGATTTGCAGTCCACGGCATTACCACTTTGCTACCCAGCCTAGGTATCGTCATTGCTAGGATAGGCAAAGCCTAGACGTGGCAATCTCAGGAGTTTGTTATTATTGCATAAGATTGCCACGCTCCCTATGGTCGCTCGCAATGACGTTTTCAAAACACGGTAATACTACCAACATTCATCCAAAAAAGCAACTATTTTTATATTAAACTCCTAATCCTTGCAGGATATTTAAACGATTTATCCTTCATCAAATGCAGGAACTGGCTAACGGCATCCACTATATAGTCATTTTTAATATGAGGAAAATTCAGTAATTCCTTTAAAATTATGCTTGATTGTTTGGGTATTAGAACACTAGCTGATTGAAATAAAGGAACTACCGAGGCGAATCTTGTAACTTTATCGAGCCTTGGCTTAATCCTAATCACTCTAATATTCTCGCCTAAACCCTATATCTTGAATCAATTGTTAACCGCTTGCTTTATCCTCAATTAATATAAATTTTGGCTGATATTCTCTAGCTAATTTTTCCATTATATTTTTAAGCTCAGGATAATTAATTTTTTTCCGTACTAATGATACTAGATAATATTTCTGCTCAAAAATCCCCCATATAGTACAAACACTATAATCAGAATCTTCAGCAATTTTAATTGCCGTATCCCAGCTTTGCATAAAATAATCAAACTTCTCAGGTAGAGTTTCATAAAAGCTAATATCCTCCATATTAAGCAAAGATGTCTCTAGCTATAGGTTATTGTAAATATTGAGCATTATAATTATAGCTACCTATTTCCTGCTCTAACTTTGCTAAGCAATCAGGAGGTTCTTTATAGCTATCTAAAATCTCACCGCTAAGATATTGATATTCTTTATTCATTAATTTAAAGGAGTAATCTTGAATGCTCATAGCTGGAATTTTCAAATGATGCCATGAATTGCTACTACTAAGTAGATAACCGGATAAATCATCTGTATGAAGAAGCTGTATCACTAGAACTATCGCTCCCTTATTACGATTATTTAGTCTGCTAACAAAAGTTTGCTCAAACCAATCTATAACTTTCTTACGTATTTTATAAGAATAAATTTGTGTAGGATTATGAGGATCATCGATAATTAATATATCACCGCCCTCACCTGTTGCCTATTCTCCAACCGATGTTGCAAATCTAAAGCCGTTAGCTGTCGTTAAAAACTTACTTTTTTGATTATGGGTTTTACTAAGGATAGTATTTGGAAAAAGTTCCTTATACCAATTGGAATTTAAAATAAACCAGCAATCTAGTTAGTGTTTAATGCTAAGTATTTGAGAATAGCTGGCAGTCATAATCCTTTTGATGGTTTTAACCCCAAATAGATAAGTAGGCCAAGCAACACTAACACAAATAGATTTTAAGCTCCTTGGCGGTATATTGATTATTAAACGATTAATATCACCGCTTTGCACGGCATTTAAATAATCGGTAATTATTCTTATATGTTTACTTGGGTAATACTCTGCTCCCTGATTAATAGTATTAAATACCTTAATAATAAAGCTATGAAAATCCTGCAGTAAAATAGAATTTAAGAATTCTTTAGAGTGGAGCATATAATAGTGTCATATCATGATTTACTGTCACCCTGTGGCTTTACCAGATGGTCCTAAAAATAATAAAAAAGCCTGGATACCGTGGTCACGCCACGGTATGACATATATCACAAATTATCATTGCCATTAATCCCCTATAGTATATAATTATTAAAAATAATATGTTTATTTATGCAGTTACTACGAATTGTTTTTATCACGATCATATGTGCTTACTCTTCTATATTTGCAGAAAATTTAGAGTCGGTTACTACAACTGAAGATATTGAACATGATGTATTTATCCCTCTTGATGAAAATCATCCTATTCTAAATCCAAACGATAATATTGATAGTTCTGAATTGACGAATTATACAAACGGTAAAATTGTTGCATTAAATAAAATTACCGCTACTTCTGAAGAAATTAATTTTAAAGTCGGAGAAGAGAAATATTTCGGTAATATAAAAATCAAATTGCATAAATGTATAAAAAACCTTGATCCGTATAATGAAGATAATTATTTGTTGATGACCATAACGGAATATAAAATAGACGAAGATCCTAATTTACTCTTTCAAGGATGGATGATTTCTTCAAGCATGTCACTTTCAACATTTGAACACCCAATCTACGAAATTTTTGTTAAAGATTGTTTTTAATTGAAATGATAAATTATTTAACTTCAACTTTAATATTCCTAATTCCAAGCCTTGGAATGGTAGCGGGCTTATCAGTTGCAGCTACTGTTACAATTTTTTTGCTAATGTTATTTCTGCGAGGTATGAATCGTCATTGCGAGCGACTAAAAGGAGCGTGTCAATCTCATAAAGCAGATCTCCTGAGATTGCTTCGTCACAACTTACAGTTTTTCCTCGCAATGACGATAAAAACCGAACTATTATTCGTCGCTTGGTGCTTTATATCTTGTTTATTCGGAATTCATCCTATTAATAGCCTAGTTACTTTTGCTCAAGTGTTCATACTTTTATTTCTTGGATTTATAGTTAGTGATTTTGCTCTTTTCGGGAATCGCTTGCAGTTCAAAAAAGCTTTAATACTCGGAATTCTCACGGCAATATTATTATTCTTTATTGAATATTCTTCTCATGGTTTTTTAACAAGAATGTCCAAAACTAGTTTTGGTTTATATATGCTAGATCGAGGCTGTGCTTTACTTTCAATTACTTCGTGGGTAGCGATGATCATTTTACTCTCTAGCGGTAAAAGAAGACACGCATTAATGCTATATATATTAGTGCTTTATTTATTAAGTATTTCCGATAGTTTAGCAAGTTTTTTAGGCTTTAGTATAAGCGGAGTAATATTTATTTTAGCAAGAGTTATAAAACCGATATTTTTCAAATTAATTGCAATAAGTTTAATTACCGGCTCGTTACTATTTCCAGTTATAGCTAAACAAATAGAACCACAAGATTTATCTGAAAAATATTTAGCTATACAACCTTCCGCTGCTCATCGTTTATTTATTTGGCATTTTGTTGCAAATAAAATCATCGAAAAACCGATTTTAGGCTATGGCTTTGCTTCTTCTAAATATATCAAAGTCAATAATAGTGCAATGATCAACCACAACGGAGAACAATGGCATCCTTTGCCGCTACACCCTCATAATAATATATTACAAATTACTCTTGAACTCGGTACAATAGGTTTAATATTATTTTTATGCTTAGTTTATAAATATCTCAAACAAATTAGTAATCTCGAAAATAATAATTTCAAAGCAATTTCCTATGCATGTTTTATAAATTACTACATTATCGGCATGATTTCATATAATATTTGGCAAATATGGTGGATATCAAGCGGTATTTTGGTACTAGTTTTAATGAAGTTACTAGTTAAACCTGATATTGTCATTGATAATTGATGCTATTTGGTATAGATATAGCAGTAAGTGTTTTATGTCATTCCCGCTTACGCGGGAATGACATAAACCGTACTTATACTCATACAATAAAAACATATGCTACAAAACTCAGAGCTTTTACAAGAATATTTACCGATTGCTATATTTTTCGGTATTGCGGTATTGGTTTCCGGCTTAATAATGATTCTACCTAATCTATTATCGACAAAGAACTATAATAAAGATAAGCTAGAGCCTTATGAGTGTGGTTTTGAACCTTTTAGTGATGCAAGGTCAAAATTTGACATACGCTTTTACTTAGTTGCCATGTTATTTATCATATTTGACATTGAAATTGCATTTTTAGTGCCTTGGGCTATTAGCCTTAATATGATAGGTAAAATAGGCTTTTTCTCAATGATATTTTTCTTATTCGTACTTACTATCGGGTGCATCTATGAATGGAAGAAAGGAGCTTTAGACTGGTAATTATATGACACACAGTTTTTATCAAGAAGATGAATTATTAAATAATGCGCTTTCTAATAGAGGATTCTTACTCACTAAAGTTGATGACGTTATAGGCTGGGCGAGAGCTAATTCCTTATGGCCTATGACTTTTGGGCTTGCTTGTTGTGCTGTTGAGATGATGCAGGCAGCAGCAAGTAGATATGATATGGATCGCTTCGGTATGTTATTTAGACCAAGTCCAAGACAGTCCGACCTTATGATAGTTGCAGGAACACTTACTAACAAAATGGCACCGGCTCTACGTAAAGTATATGATCAGATGGCTGTGCCTAAATGGGTGCTTTCAATGGGTAGCTGTGCTAATGGCGGCGGCTATTATCATTTCTCCTATTCGGTAGTGCGTGGCTGTGATAGAATCGTACCTGTTGACGTATATGTCCCTGGCTGCCCTCCTACCGCCGAAGCATTAATTTACGGGCTTATGCAATTACAGAAAAAAATTAAACGCACTACAGGTTTTAAGTATGACGCTAGACACACTCATTGAAAAATTTGCAGCTAAATCTAGCATTTTAATAACTCCGGTCATGGTTAAAGATTACCTAGCTTATAAAATCGAGCTGAATTTTTTATTACCGTTTTTAAAAGCTTTAAAAGAATCGGAAGAATTACGTTTTACCGTACTTACTGATTTATTTGGAGCTGATTTTCCTGAAAGAGATAAAAGATTTGAAGTAGTTTACAACTTATTAAGCTTAAAATTAAATAAGCGTCTTATAATAAAAGTATATATATCTGAAAAAGAAACTATACCTTCGGCAATGAATATATTTAGTACCGCTTGTTGGTATGAGCGTGAGGTTTACGATATGTACGGGGTAAATTTCGATGGCAATGACGATAAAAAACGGATACTAACCGATTATGAATTTGAGGGACATCCATTACGTAAAGATTTCCCGTTAACAGGTTATACACAAGTTAAATATGATGAGCAGCTAAAGAAAGTAGCTTATGAGCCGGTTAATTTAGATATAGAATATCGTGAGTTTGATTTTAGCTCTCACTGGCATAGCCCGACTTACGTATTACCGGGGGATGAGAAGGCCGCCGATGTTATTCCCAAGAAAACGGAAGCTCGGAAATAGAATTACATCAAAACCGTCATTGCGAGGAGGGACATAGTCCCGACGCGGCAATCCAGGAAAAATTATGAAGCAACCGGCTGTATATATTATTGCTAATAAACGAAACGGTACTATTTACGTAGGAGTAACTTCTAATATTATCAAACGTATATATGAATACAAAAATAATACAACTAATGGGTTCAGTAAAAAATACGATTGTATAATGCTAGTATTTTATGAAATGCATGAAACTATGGATTCTGCAATAATCTAGAGAAAAACAAGTTAAATCAGGCTCAAGAGTAAAAAAGCTTAATTTAATTGAGCAAATGAATGTAAGAAAGATTTATATGATGAAATGATTTAACTGGATTCAACGTCTACGGCTCTAGCGTTGTTATATAACTTGGTTTTCTGTCATTGCGAGAAGAATTACACAGTAATTCGACGAAGCAATCCAGTAAAAAATTCTGATTTACAGAATTTTTTTAATTATTTAACTGGATTGCCGCGTCGCTTTGCTCCTCGCAATGACGGTTTGGGTCTCCATGTAACAATACCTACTGCTTCTCTCAATGATGGATACTATGACTAACAACACAAAAACTATAACTCTAAATCTTGGTCCGCAGCATCCGGCAACTCATGGAGTTTTAAGGTTAATTCTTGAGATGGACGGGGAAGTAGTAAACAACGCCGATCCTCATATTGGGTTACTGCATCGTGGTACGGAAAAGCTTATTGAGCATAAAACATATTTGCAGGCTATACCATATTTTGATCGCCTTGATTATGTTTCACCAATGTGCCAAGAACATGCGTTTGCTTTGGCAGTCGAGTCGTTATTAGAATGCGAAGTCCCACGAAGAGCTCAGTTTATCAGGGTACTATTCTCAGAACTAACAAGAATTTTGAACCATACTTTGAATATTGGCAGCCAAGCTTTAGATATCGGTGCTACTACTCCTTTATTATGGCTTTTTGAAGAGCGAGAAAAGATTATGGAATTTTACGAGCGTGTTTCCGGCTCTCGTATGCATTCAAACTACTTCAGACCTGGGGGCGTTGCAGAAGATTTACCTGACGGTTTACTTGAAGATATAGATAAGTTTATAGAGCAGTTTCCTCCTAAACTTCATGATATTGAAAGTCTATTAAATGAAAATAGATTATGGAAACAGCGGCTAGTAGATATCGGCGTTGTGTCTCAAAAAGAGGCAATGGATTGGGGGTTTTCAGGACCGATGCTTAGAGGTTCAGGCATAGCTTGGGATTTACGCAAGTCAAACCCTTATGACGTTTACGATGAAATGGACTTTGAAATACCAATCGGCAAAAACGGTGATTGTTACGACAGATATTTCGTTCGTATGCTTGAAATGTATGAATCTATTAAGATAATCAGGCAATGTATAGAGAAAATGCCGCAAGGTGCAGTAAAAACCGATAATCCTAAATTAACACCGCCGACAAGAGCCAAAATGAAAGAATCTATGGAAGCGATGATTCATCATTTTAAGCTCTATACGGAAGGATATGACGTCCCAGCCGGTGAGACTTATAAAGCAGTAGAAGCTCCTAAAGGCGAGTTTGGTGTATATTTATACTCGCAAGGAGTTAATATACCTTACAGATGTCGTATTAAAGCACCGGGCTTTGCTCACTTGCAAGGACTAGATTTTATGTCTAAAGGTCATTTAATGGCAGATGTTATTACTATTATAGCTACGCTTGATATAGTATTTGGTGAGATAGATCGGTAGACTCGTTTACTACACTATTCATAATATTAGGAGTATATGAATACAAAAATTGCAAATTTTACATTTGATAAGAAAAATTTAAATCTAGCAGAAGATATTATAAAAAAATATCCACCGGAAGGTAAAAGAAGTGCTATATTACCGCTGCTTGATTTAGCACAACGTCAAAATGGCGGTTGGCTACCCATGCCTGCTATCGAATATGTCGCAAATATGCTAGAAATGCCTTATATGCGAGCTTATGAAGTGGCAACTTTTTATACTATGTTTAACTTAAAGCGAGTTGGTAAATATCATATTCAAGTATGTACTACTACCCCTTGCTGGCTACGCGGTAGTGATGATATCATGAAAATTTGTGAAAAGAAATTAGGTATAAAACTCAAAGAAACTACGGAAGATCAAAAATTTACTTTAAGCGAGATAGAATGTTTAGGAGCATGCGTTAACGCTCCGGTCTTACAAATCAATGACGATTATTATGAAGATCTGACTCCAGAAACAATGGAAAAACTAATAAATAAGTTGTAAAATGAGTAAAATACTTTTATTAATAATTAAGTTCTATCAATATTTCATTTCCCCGCTACTTGGCAATAATTGCCGATTTCACCCCTCCTGTTCTGAATATGCCAAAGAAGCTATAACAATACACGGCAGCACAAAAGGCTTGTGGCTTACCTTTAAAAGAATCATCAAATGCCAACCGTTTTGCGATGGTGGATATGATAATGTTCCAATCTCTATAAAAAATTATAAATCACTTAATAAAAAAATATAAATTATGTTTATTGTAAATCTTAAGTATAACCAAGAAATATTGATCAATGAAGGCGCAGGCCTTCCTTCCGTTGGAAAATTTATTACGGAATATAGAAAATTTTTAGATACATGTTATGACCAAGGATATTTTATTTTATCAGGTCCTATATATCCAAGAATTGGTGGTATTATTTTAGCTAATATAGAAAAACTAAGTTAACTTAAAGATATATTAAGAGAAGATCCTTTTTATATAAATAATATAGCTGAATATGAAATTACTAACTTCACTCCTACAAAATGGCATAGAAACTTAAATATTTTTTTCAAAAACATGAATAAATTAATCCCATTACCTCGTGAATTTTTTACAAGAGATACTAACTTAGTAAGCACTGAGTTAATAGGTAAAGTCTTATATTTTCAAGATAAAAAAACCATCATTACAGAAACTGAAAGTTATATATGGTAGGATGATCCTGCTTGCCATGCAGCACGAGGACGAACCAAAAGAACAGATGTAATGTTTGGTCCTGCTGGATTTAACTATGTCTATTTAATTTACGGAATGTATTATTCTTTAAATTTCGTAACCGAGACTGAAGGTTTCCCTGCTGCAACATTAATAAGAGGTGTACATGTGATTTCGATTTATATACCGCAGATACTTCAAAAGTTGGAAGTCAAATAAGCGCTGCTGAGCCTGCACAGCAATAATACGTGAGCACAGTCGAATCACGCAATTTGATGTACCAAATCTTGAAGTATCAAAGGTATATCTCAACGGTCCAGGTAAATTATGCAAATATCTTGGCATTAATATCTCTCATAATAAATGCGATCTTATCAATAATAATGAATTTTTTGTCGGCGATATCGGCTTAAAACTCCCCTACTCTACTACTACCCGTATCGATATTACCAAAGGCACGGATAAATTATGGCGTTATGTTGTTACAGATATCACTAATTTAATCTCTCAATATAATTGTATAGCCTTAATAAGGTCATATTGATTTACGGCGAAAGGACCTCTAAAAGGTTTGTCTAATATAAATAATACAAAAACATTGATGATGAAGTGATGCAAACTAAACCAACCGAAATCTTATGTAAATAAAGCTTGGTGCCAAGCATACAGACAAAAATTAAATTAATAGCGGTCATTATACATACAACTATCCAATATTGAATATTTAAGGAAAAATAGGACATTTTAATTCTGTTATACCTTACGGTATCAAGCTCTTTTATCTACTCAATGATTTCCTGCTGCCGTCTTTCAGTAATTGCCATTCACGTGCACTACATCTTTGATATAATTTTTAATATCTAGATAAATTGCAGGTCTCATTTCATGGGGAAGTCAACCTACACTATCTGCAAGCCTCATCAACACTATAGATTCTGCTGCCACCCCTTCTTGTGCTTTATTAAAATTACCGTGTAAATAAACTAAACAACTCTCAGCTATAAGCTGAGAGGTGATAAAGTGGAATCGATTAGAAATCGATCATCATTAATAGGCTCACCTTCTTGCTCATCAATATACTGCTGTATCATTTCATCAGTAATATTACCCGCACTAAC
>NZ_BAABMM010000037.1:0-7422 GCF_045865205.1 Candidatus Rickettsia kedanie
CAAATCATACTGGCTATGGCTACTTTTTCTATAACTCCTCATATCTCTTTATAAATTAGTTGCCAAGGTAACTTCATTATATCTTCCCTTCGCCTTTAGGCGAAGGGATTTCTCATCCCCGATAGGGGCATTAATACAAAACCGGTTGATACCGCATACATACTACCGACTACACCCAAAACCGCCAAGCCTTCCAAGCTCTTCTTTTTGAAAATTATTAGGAATAATGTATTTTGTTAAATATAAACATCCAGCACAAAAACTCATCAAAACAATATTAGGAACAGTGTAGATAAAGTCAATTATATGATTAAGCATAAGCATCGTAATTTTTACATTATGTTATGTCATTCCCACGAAAGACCTGCTTGCGTGTATCAGTTTTTTCGTCATTGCAAGAAACGTTATGAAGTAATTATACGTACGCAATGTCAGGAGTTTGTGATTATCTCATGAGATTGCTACGCAGCATACGGCTGCTCGCAAAGCATTGTTGCGTGGGTACTGAAGGTCGTCATTGCGAGAAGAATTACGTAGTAATTCGACGAAGCAATCCAGTAAAAAATTCTGATTTACAGAATTTTTTTAATTATTTTCTAGATTGCCACGTCGCTTCGCTCCTCGTAATGACGACCTTCAGTATCCACGTGGACAATACCTGCTCGCAATGACTACTTGGTATTCACGCAGGCAATGCCTTATAAGCTACACTTCCGTCTCTTCTAAGACCACCGTAGAATCAGTAAGTTTAGTAATTTTTTCAATTTTTAACCGAGCTTCTTTTAGTTTTTTCTCACAATGATTCTTAAGTAAAATACCTCTTTCAAAGCTATTAACTGCCATCTCTAGACTCTCTTGTCCGTTATCTATTTTTTTAACAATTTCTTCAAGCTCTTTTAAAGCTTCTTCAAAGCTAATATTTTCTTCTAAAGTTTTAGTATTAGTCATTTATTTTTATTTTTTAATGGTTATCTGTAGTAGTGTTGTCAGTTATTTGTGGTATAAGTAATTTTTTTAGCTCACTACTATCAAAAGTTTTCTTAGGAGCAAAAATACTCCCTTGCATTTTTATATTAAGATGTGCCAAACTATCTTTATCGGAACTTGTATTTGAGGTGTTTAACTTAACAAGCCTTGCCGGTACGTAAAATGATAAAATACTAGATGCATCCATATCAAAATTATATATATTAACTGCAAGAGAGGCCGCACCTCTACTATATTGTGTTGCAAATTTTACTTGCTTTAAAAGGGCAATACCTTTTTGTAGTTCAATATCACCGCTTATACCTCTAACATTTTCTTGTCCTGTGGTTATAGCACTATTGATATCTTTATCTAAATTTTGTACCTTATAATCAGCTGTATTAATTTTTTCTATAAAAGAATCAATTGCAAAATTATTAATATCTATATTGTTTATAGCAAATTGTGATTTTGTAGTAAGGTTATATAGCTGGCTTTGAAGAGTGTTACCGTTAGTTCCTAAACTACCGCTTACACTTACTTTTCCGCTACTTGCAGTAAATATTTTAGGCATAAGAGCCGAAACTTTATCTAAATCTATTGTATTTAAAGCATATACGAAATTTATAGAATAAGGTTCCAATAAAATATTGCCGCTACCTTGAAGCTTGCCGCCTAATAATTCTGCTTCAATATTATTAAATTGTAATAGATTATTATTATTTGCTACATAAAATTTAACATTTTTCAATATTAAATTATTCTGTGATAATGTTGATAATGTCCCGTAAAATTGCAATATAGTTTTATCTAAACTATATTCATTTATTAATTTATTTCTTAAATTAAGCATTCCTGCCGGTGATAATAAATCAGTAGTGAGATTACCATCCTTAATTTCTACGGTCAAAGACGGCAATACACTCGAAGCATCCAAGTTCCAGCTAGTTGATAAATAGCTACCCGCGGTTTTAAAATCTAAATTACTAATTTTTATATTAGCTGGTACGATTTTAGCAAGCAAATTCATTTTGTCAAATACATGATCGTTATACTTAACACTATCTATCAAAATATCTAAATTAGCTAAATATCCTATTGTTCTAATAGGAATAAATTTATTTGGATAATCTAAAGTTTTCATATCTTTAGTTAAATTTTTTGTAAATTCGATAAGAGGCGAAATTATCGGATACGTCCTACCGCTTAAGTCAAGCGAAGATATATTAAGCGTAGCATCTAAACGAGGTGTTTGAGCAATAAATTTACTAGAGACATTTCCTGATAAATTTAAATGATCTGTTTTAAGTAATAAATTTTTAAAAAATAAATCTATTAAAGTGAGTTTTAAATCCGACGACAAGCTAAAAGGAATAGCTTCTTTAATAGTAATATCGTTAAATCCTAAAATATTCAGTAACGAATTTATATCATTGTGCTTTAAATATATCTGTCCATCAAACATACTTCTAACGGCATTCTGTGTTACATTACCTGTAAGCTTAAATTCTCCACCTGACTTAATATTACCTGAAAGTTCATTGATCTTTAAAGTATCCTTTGATAAGTTAGAAGAAAAGACTATTTTTTCTAGTGCTTCATTACTACTTAAAATTATTTTGTTAATTGCTATGTCTGCTTTAAGTAATTTATCAGCAAAAATAAATCTAATATTTGAAGAAGAAGTATTAAATGTTACCCCTGCATTTGGAGAAATTAACGAACTTAGATCTATTTTAGGAAAATCTAATTTCACATTAGTAGTAATATTATCATTTTTAGCAATGTTAATAAATCCATTACCTTTAATAAAAGAGGAGGCTATTACTATGTCTTTGAGCTCTATTTCATCTTCATTATTTGAAATATTAAATTTAACGTTTACTGCCTCATTTTGATTAAATTTATTAAAAATATGGTTTAAATCTGGTAATATATTATACATTACCGATGCTAAATTTTTAATCTGATATTCACCGCTACCGCTAGTAAGCTTAAAATCTTTGTAAATTTGCGATAGCTTAAAACCATAATCATTATTATCAATATCAAGACTAAAATCTACTATATCATCACGTTTATTAATTGAAACTGAAATTTCACCTATATAGTTACTTGTAGTTTTAAATATGTAATGAGACGATAAAGCATTTTCTTTTTTTAATATACAATTATTTAAATTTACAATAGAATAATCTTGTTTATTAATAATACTTAGATTAGTAACATTTAGATTTATATTTTGTAATTTATATTTAAAGAAATTCTTTATTAACTCTTCATTATTATAAATATTTAATACATTAGAATCAGAATAAAATTTAGCATCTAATATGTCTATTTTATTAATTTTAGGATTAAATTTTATAAGCGACCACAACGAAAAATGCATTTTAATCTGCTCTAAATCTAACTCTCCTCCTTCCTTTATCGTCTCAATAATTAAATAGGGCAAAGGAAATTTATTCATCTTTATTTTGCCAATATTTTCTTTTGCAATTCCTAAATGACTGGTAAAATTATTAGTAACCGAATTATAGTTAACAAACGATAATGCACCCCAAATTATAAATAACAATAATGAGAAACAAATTATGATGCTGGCAGCTATTTTTTTTATCATGTCTATAAAAAGTTTTTAAATATATTATTATATATAATTATCAAAATTTAAAGGCAAATTAATGAATTCTTTAGAAAATTTAATTTTAGTCGGTGTCATAAAATCATGTCATGGAATTAAAGGTCATGTAATTTTAAAATCTTTTACCGAACCTGCTACAAAAATACTTGAAAGAAATTTAGTAAATGAGTCAGGAGAAGATATACATATTAAGCTAATTAGCCAAAATGCCAAAGGAGAATTAATTTGTAGATTTAATTATATAACTACTAGACATGAAGCAAAAAACTTAAAAGGCTATAAAATATTTTGCTTAAGAGCAAGCTTACCAGAACCGGAAGAAGATGAATTTTATATAGCGGATTTAAATCATTTACCGGTATTAGACCAAAATCATAAAGAAATAGGCAAAATTAAAAATATTCTTAACTTTGGTGCCGGCGATATAATTGAAATAGAATTTTTAGACCAAACAACTGAGTTATTACCTTGCAATAAAGAGTTTTTTCCTGTTATAACTAAAGATTATGTGACTTTAAATTATCAAAGAGGAGTTTGAGTACTTAAATTTTTCAATCTCTTATTTTTGAAGCTGTTTTTGTAATTCTTCAATACTCTTTTTTGTAAAACTGGTAAATTCAATAATTTCGTCTAAAGGCTTGTTCTTTCTTAAAATTCTTTTTGCCATCTCTGCTAATTTCATTTCACCGATATTTATTCCTTCTTGCCTGCCTTTTTCTATGCCTTTTAGCTCCCAACTACGTGCTATACTTACCATAATTTCCTCTTCTACTTCATGGTTTAAATGTGATTTATTTCTATTCCTATTATATCATTTTGACTAATTTTGGTCAAAGTATAACATAAAATTAATTCTATATAATCAATGCTGATATTAACTAATTCTATGTCATGCCCGCGAAAAGTGGGGCATTGTTGCATGGATCGGAAAACCTACTCGATGTCATCCCGTGACTTGACCATGGGATCTCAAAAACAACTCAAAATACTAACAATTTTAGTATTTTAAACTGGATCCCGCGATCAAGTCGCGGGATGATATCGGGTAATACTTAATTGAGTAAATTATATGAATTTGACAATTAAGTCTTAGATACTATAATCAACATATATACATAAATAGATTAAGTCTTAGATACTATAATCAACATATGTACAATAGAAGGTTAAGCTCTATGCCTAAAAATTTAAAATACTCACTTATTATATTTATAAGTATAATATTGTTATTGATTGTTATTCCTTTCTTTATTCCTTTAGATAATTATAAAGGAGTAATAATAGATAAAGTTAAAGAGGCTACAAATAGAGATTTAACTATTAACGGCGATATAAAATTATCTTTACTACCGAATCCCGCAATATCTCTCTCAGAAATTAAATTATCATCAATAAACGGTACAAAAGAACCTCATCTAGTTTCCGTTGAAAGTGCTAAAGCATTATTGCGGCTTTTTCCTCTTTTTAGAGGAGCAATTGAAGTAGCTTCTATAGAGTTGCAAAAACCGATTATAAATCTAGAAGTCTTGAATAACGGACAAAAAAATTGGCAGTTTGCTACATCTAATAATAAGCCTAAAGAAAATAATGTTAGTTATGCAGAATCGACTAATACTCAAACTGAATTAGAACTTCCCATTTTGATTAGTCATTTTAAAATTATAGACGGCAAAGTAATATATATAGAAAAAAATAGTGAGAAAATATTTAACGATATTAATTTAGAGACTAAAATTAAAAGCCTTAAAGGTCCTATAGATTTTACTTTAGCTTTAAAGGCTTTGCAGCAGCAGATTAATATAGAGGGAAATATTGAAGAAATCAGACAAATAATTCCGTTAAGTGCTAATATTAATCTTGCCGGTGAAAAAATTAAAATCGAAGGAAATTTTGATAGTGAAAATAATTCTTTTATAGGTAAAGCAAATATTAAAGGTAATACTAAAACTTTAGGTATGCCTGCTGATTTACAAAATGACTACGAGCTAACTACGGCAATTACTGCCGATAATAAAAATGTAACTATTAAAGATGCTAGACTTAATTATACAAATATAGAATTACTAGCAAATGCAAATTATGATATAGAGCGTAATAACCTCAAATCAAATATCATTGTAAATCCAGGTAACATTATAACCGAAATTAGCTCTAATTTAGATAAGACAAATATTATGCTACAAGCTGATAGTTTAAAACCTATACTTGATGCTTTAAAGCTAAAGACCGATAAATTACCGCCTATTATTAACCAAAAACTTATACTTACTTCTAATGTCATTAGTAATTCTCAAACAATAAAATTACAAAATATTAGTTTATCGGTTGCAAATAGTAATCTAACCGGAGATATTGAGCTTAAAAACTTGGCTCAAGATATAACTATTTCTCATAATCTAAAAATTAATAATTTTGAGTCGTTTATGTCTCTTATGGGAGTAAGTAATTTAAGAAAGATTGGAGTATTGCAGTTAAACGGGGAAGTACAAAAAGTTAAAGATACTTTCCATATTAATAATAAAATATCTACTTTTAATACTAATATATCTATTAAAGGTGCTATTAATTTAGCAGCTCAGAAACCAAATTTCAATCTTAACTTATACAGTCCGTTAGTTAATTTGGATACAATTCTTGCAAGCCACAGCCCTACTCCTGCTTTAAATAAAACTAGTAGTCCTGCTAATCAAAATATAGCTACAGCTAAAAATAATTCTCCTTGGTCAAACAATCCTATTAACTTATGGTTTTTAAATGAAATTGAAGGACAATTATCCGCAAATATTGATAAATTAACTAACGACTCATTAATCATAAATAATTTAAAAGCAAAATTAAATATCATCGGCGGTAAGCTAAATATTACTTCAGTTAATGCAAGCATTTACGGTGGCGAACTAAGTAGCACCGGTTATGTGAGTTCAGGAAAAGAGCAAGACGCTGCAATCAAAATTGATTTAAAAAATGCCTATCTCAAAAGTTTAACTCCGCAATCGGGTAAAATAAAAATAACTGATGGGCTACTAAGCTTTAAAACCGATCTTACTTCTCGTGGTAATAGCATTTATACATATGTTCATAATCTAAATGGAAAATTTAACGTAAATAGCGATCACGGGAAAATAAGCGGATTTGATTTAAACCGGATCGCAGATGCGGTAGGTAATGCTAAGAATACCGAAGGAGTATTACGACTTATTAACAGTTCCTTTAGCGGAGGGTCCACATCTTTCAAAAATTTAATTGCCAGTGGCAATATAACGCAAGGCAAACTTAATTTAAATGAATGTAATTTAGATGCTTCACCTGCTAAAGCAAATGCAAACGGTCACATTAACTTACCGCAATATATGATGGATATTAGTGCAAGCGTTACTATTGCGGACTTACCACCTATAGCTGTTAAATTATACGGATTTATAAATAATCCGCAGCATAAGCTAGATATTCAGGCTCTTCAAACTTATTTAGTTAACAACGTATTTAATAGCGTTATTAAAGATCTAAAAAGCGGTGAGAAAAAACCTGAAAATATTATTAAAGATGCTTTAGGTCTTAGAAAGAAAAAAGATACAAATGCAGAGGAACAAAGTAGCTCTCCGCAGGGAAACAAACAAGCAGATCCTGTAAATCAACTACTACAAAAAGGATTAAAAAAACTGTTTTGATGTGACCGTCACAGGTGTCATACGCGTCAAGTTAAGGAAAGTAAGTAAGCAATTAGCAGCGGTTTCATCAAGAGGAGAAGAAAATTAACCGGCTGTTCGTTTGTACAAGCATTAGTATTGGGTAATTTGAGTGATGCTGATTGT
>NZ_BAABMM010000038.1:0-22679 GCF_045865205.1 Candidatus Rickettsia kedanie
AAACTTCTTTAAAAATTTACGAATAGCTTGGGTAAGTTTTTGCTTAAAAGATAAATATAGGAAAACAAAAAAATCTACTTTATCTTCTCTTAAACTTATAAACATCCCTTAACTTGACGCGTATGGTCACGGGTGTTGTGTGACTTATTATCCCTCTCTGTGATCCCGTGTGTGTAACTAAATATTTTTCAGATAAATCTCATTTATGCGGCTTTGTTGCGTGTCTCAATGTCATTCCCACATAGGCTGGAGTCCAGTAATCCTTAATGTCACCCCGTGGCTTGACCACGAGGTCCAAGCTTTTATTTTTTCCTAGATCCCGTGAATAAATCACGGGATGACAGAGCAAAAAACTGGATTCCTGCCGTTGCTAAGAATGATATTGTACGCTTTTTCTGAGCCATACAACAACGCCTTCCTACAATAATGACATCTATATTTAATTAGGTATACCAACTATTCACATTTAAGTGCATCCCTCAATTGATAAACTTCTATTATTGCCTCAGTATCTAATACCAAATTAGGTATGTTTGTAGGGAAATCTTGAATTGCTTCAGTCATTTTTGCTGCTTCTTCATCATAATTTGCCTTTTTCAACAAAATAATCAAATCTTCATATAATGATTTGTTATTTGGATTTAACCCTATAGCTCTTTTGATAGAAGCTAGTGCTTCCTCCGGATTTATTTCATGTAACTTATCAAAAAACTCTTCGTGGTAGTATGCTTTACTTAGATCTAGTTCAATAGCTTTCTTTAATGATTTAATTGCATTATCTTGTTGTTTTACCATTAAAATAGAACTGAAGCTATGAAAAACTTTAGCTTCCCTGTTGTTATATTTTTTAGTTTTATTGTTTTAATAAAATTTGAAAGTTTTTCAGGATCAGTTTCAACGAATTTTCGTAAATTATCTTTGTCCTCGTGGTATTAATATCTGTTATGTAAATTGATACATTTTTTAAATAGCTCCACAATTTCATCTTTAATCATAATCTATCCTCTATTAATCTACTATAATATAAACAAACTAACTTGGTAAAGCTAATATCTACCAATATTGTTTTTTCCATTCTATTTTCATCTTTTGATATTTCTTATTATCTTCTGCCTCTCGCCATTTGTTGAAAAATATATCAGCACTTTTTACTTTTTTTGGGCCCCTCCTCTTTCTAATTTCTTATAATCATGTTCTTTGTCATATTTTTTCCACCTTTATAATTAGCATAACGTCTACTTCTAGTAAAACCCATTTGCAAATATTTACGAGCCATATCAGCTCCAACAAAATCATTATCCTCTAAGGATTTTAAAAATATTTCATATATTTTTTTACTACTTTCTTTAGCAATTTCAGGAGTTTTAAACTTCCAATAAGGCAAAATTTCATTTTTATATGGTTGACAAATTAATACTCCTTGCTCACCTTTACCTACTCTATAGCTTTCTGGGTATTTACGATAATCAATATCATTTTTCCATTTATAATTTTTATTATCAAAATTTAGATAGCTTGGTTTTTCCATAACTTATGATATGTTTCTGCACGTTGGGTTTCAATTTGATCGTCCATCAAAGTAACCCAACACTATTATCTCTTAGCTAATATTGGATATAGTGCTAGTTGAAGATAAAAGTAAAAATATAAAAAACAAATAAAATATCGAATAGACAAAAAATCGTTTAGCTTGTTTGTTATCAGGGGTGTCATAGAATAAAGAACCGGAATAACATAGAAATACTAACCCAAGAATACCAGCAATTATTAAATATATAAAATTATTCATTCCAATAAAAAAGGGCATTAACGAAACAATAAATAAAAGAATGCTGTAAATTAGAATTTGTTTCTTAGTATATGAAGTCCCTTTTACTGCAGGCATCATCGGTACTTTACAGTTTTTATAATCATCGTTACAGAATAAAGCAAGAGCCCATGAATGCGGCGGCGTCCAAATAAAAATAATTAAAAATAATATAATTGACTCTAGAGATATAGTATTGCTTACCGCTGCATAACCTATCACAGGAGGTAATGCTCCTGATACTCCGCCAATAACAATATTTTGTATAGAACGACGCTTTAACCAAATAGTATAAATACAGATATAATAAAAAATAGTGAATAGCAGTAAAAAGGATGCAAGTAGATTAACACATAAAGCCATAAAAAATACTGCAAAAAATCCTGTTATCAAACCAAAAGATAAAACCTCATCAGGTTCTATAGCACCTCTGATGATAGGTCTTTTTTGAGTACGTTTCATTAAGCTATCGATATCTCTATCGTACCACATATTAATTGCCCCTGCACTCCCTGCCCCAAGAGATATGCAAGCAAGCACAATAACAGCAATAAAAGGATGCACAGAATAAGGAGCAAGCCACATACCTACAAAACCTGTAAAAATTACAAGCGACATCACACGCGGTTTCATAAGTAAGATATAGTCTTTAACGGTACTTTGTGAATGATTGATTTTATCTAAATTGATTGGCGTTACTAAAGAACTCATATGAAATATTTTTTCATTAAATATAAAAAGTTTTAGGGTAAAAATCAATGATTGACTTTGATATAAGAAATGTATATATTTTCTTGTAATGCAAATATAAAGTTAAGGATATTATCAGTGACAAAAATTGTTCGTTCTAAATATAAAGCTAGTAGAAGACTTGGAGTAAGTCTATGGGGTGATAGCAAGGATGCTTTCAATACACGAAATTATCGTCCCGGACAGCATGGACAAAATACCATGATTAAAACTTCAGATTATGGTTTACATTTAAAAGCTAAGCAAAGATTAAAATGTCACTACGGTCGTGTCACTGAAAAACAATTTAGAAATATTTTTGCACTCGCTCAAAAAATGAAAGGTAATACCGGTGAAAACTTTATTGGGTTACTTGAAAGCAGACTTGATACTGTCATTTATAGAATGAATATAGCTCCAACTATTTTTGCTGCAAGACAGTTAGTTTCACACGGACATATTAAATTAAACGGTAAGAAAGCCGATATAGCAAGCATACGACTAAAGGAAGGTGATGTTATAGAAATTAAAGAATCCGTCAAACAAATACCGCTTATCCAAGAATCCGTTTCAAAACAAGGTCAAACAACACCGGGGTATTTATCATTTGATGTACCTTCATTAACCGGTAAATATTTAAGAGTTCCTGCTCTTTCTGATGTCCCATATCCTTTTGAAGCAGAAGTTCATTTAGTAATCGAGTTATATTCTCGTTAATAGTTACAAAAAGGTAGGTTTGATTTACCTACCTTTTTACTTTCTTCCCTACACCTACATTTTGCCTTTATATTATAATACAACTTATTACCTAATTCGGCAACGTTTATTAAAGATAGATTAATTAAGAATTTAACGTCTGAGCTAAAAAAACTGTAAATCAGAATTTGCTTATTATTTTTTCTGGACTGCCACGTCGCCTGCGGCTCCTCGCAAGGTATTATTGCGTGGACTAGTAAATGCTCTTTATGTCATTCCCGCGAAAGCGGGAATCCAGAAAAAAAGTATAAATACAGAAAATTTTAATAAAAATAATGCTGCGTCTAACTTTTCCAAGAAAACGCATTTAATAATTAGCAGTATAACTGGTTTTATTGTAAATGGGATAAAAGGAAGCAGTCTTTTTGTTTCGGCAACTCTTGCTGATGCAATCTTAATAACCGAAAGGTATTTTCAGAAACATTATCTTACTTCTTCCACATTTAAAGGAAGTTTAATCTATCCTATCCTAATTATTCAGTATCAATTTATTTAACTTCTACAGCTGCAATAGTGGGCTTAGCATATTATGGGACTGATTTCTTAAATTATCAGGAAAATTTAAAAGAAATTCAAACAAACTTAACCACTAATATTAGGGTAATTGATCCTAATATATTTTCTAATAATTTAAAAAATTAAATTAAAGATGTAACGCAAGGATTTTATCATATTTATAATAATCCAATTATTAGAAATATGGTTATAACAAACGTTTTAGATTTAATTGAAGTATGCATAAATAGTAGTTTTATTAACTATACCGGAAATGACGGCAATAACATTAATTGCATTAACCTTACTCATACAGGACCCTAATGCTGCTGCTATAGGACCTCTTATTTCTCAAGGAGCAAAAATCAGTATTTTATGGTGTGGAAAAATATAATAAGCACAACACTACTCCAATCATATAAAACTTCTTTAACACAAAATACTCAAGATTTAATTGAATAAAAAGCTTTAGAACTGTTACTAAACGAGGAATATACAAGTAAAATCTTAGGCTTAAAGGATATAGAAGCTATTACTAATAATTTATTTATTGATCTTCATAATACTTTTACTATTGGAATTTTACCACTCAAAAAATTATACAGCTTATTGCATTGCAAGATATAATGAATTTAGTTCCAGGAGCTATTATATTTAATGAGTTTGACAATATTATATTAACTGGATATTTCCTACAGGAAAGCAGCGGAGAAAATTAACGACAATAAAGCTTCTATAGTAAGCAATATATCCTCTAACACTTCAAATATCTTGTTAACTGATGCTGCTCAATTTGTACAAAATCAATATGCCAAGCAACTTAAAGCTAACAACGAAATATCAAAGAAAATGTTGTTTTAGATAGCACAAAAAATACTATAATTACTATATTAGATATCTCAGATAAATTCATAAAATCACTTTACTATATTGATAAAGTAAAAAATGGAGAGATTACACTTGAGCAAGCTCTACTACTTACCTTGGCTTGAAACTTTAAAATCATTCTTAACAAAAGTTCCTCATTAAAAATAATCTTTAGTGGAGCAGCTATATCACAAGCAAGAATTACAAAATTAATAGAGGCAATTTCTTCTGAGGATAAAAAAGGAATCACATGGTCTACTAATGATACAAATGATGAACTTATCATTTCTGATTATAACCTAACTATAGAAGAAAAAACTATTTTGAGTTTTGAAAAATTAGTATTAAAATTAGGAGCACATTATCTTCTTTCAGCTCCCTCAGGGAAAGGCAAAACCGCTTTTTTAAAGAGTTTAGTAAATTGTATTGCTGCCCCTATCATAGTGTTGGTGAAATTTCCATACCTACCCATTATCAAAATCCAAAAATAATATTTATTGATCAGAATAGTTACATACCGGTTCAATCTACTTTATTTGAAGTAATAACCTCAGGTCTTGATCAATCAATCATGAAAAGTAATAAACAATCATTAGAAGAAAAAATTAATACATTATTTATAAAATTGGATCTAGCTACATTAATTACGCACTTAAGTGATAAAAATTATGATGTAATAAATGCACCAAGTGGCGGTCAAAAAAGAAAAATTGGAATCATTAAAGATATAATGCAAACCCTAAAATATTAATTTTAGATGAGGTGTTTGCCAATCTTGATAAAAGATCTATAGAAAATGCACAACAAACTTTAAAAGAATTTTTACCGGAAACTCTAATGCTTGTAGTGCATCATGACGGTAAATCTCATGACTATAATAATTTTTATGATCAGTATATAAATCTTGAAGAATTTGTATGCTGAAATAAACTTATTAGGAGAATAGCTATTCTATTCACTCCTATATACTCTACTGTTCATTTATCATGAGTATATACTAAATCTAACTATTCAATTATGGGAGTTTTTGAAGATTTTTTTATAGACTTCAAGGTTTTTTCTTAGCATTAGATCAAGAGAGAAATTATTAATTACCGTATGTCTTGCTGCTTCTTGGATTTTCTTAGCAGTATCAGTACCTAAAATCGATAAACAATAATCGATTTTCTGTACTAACGCTTCGGCATTATTTGGTTCTACGTGGAAACCGGTTATATTATTATTTATCGTTTCTACTGCCCCTCCTATATTAGTTGCAATAACAAGCTTCTCCATCGCCTGCCCTTCTATAATAGTACGTCCGAAAGCTTCAGGCTCGATTGAGGCAGAAACGATAATATCGGAAATCCCGTATAGGTTTATTATATCCGAATCATTACCGAAAATTTGAATTTTATTTTGAAGTTTTAGAGTAGCTATCAGCTCTTTGACTCTATTAGTAAAATTGGGATGTCTAGATATATCACCGACCATTAAACAATAAAAATCTCTATGTTTCAACTTACTTAATGCTTCTACTAGAACAAGATGTCCTTTCCAGCTTGTCATTCTAGAAGGCATTAATATTATCGGCACGTTGCTCGGTGCATCATATTTATCACGACATTTTTTAAGTTTTTCAGGCATTAAATTTGCCGGATCGAAATAATCACAATTTACTCCACGTTCAATTACTACTATTTTATCTTCATCAATTTTATAGTTTGCAAGCAAATGCTGTTTTACAAAATTAGATACGGCAATAACTTTCTTGCCTTTGAGCATTATACTATTATAATATTTTTTAAAACTATTTGGAATATTGTAAACCCCATGAAAAGTAGTCAGAAATTTAGCGTTAGTCCATTTTGTTGCTAGATATGAACTCCATGCCGGTGCCCTTGATCTTGTATGAACTATATCAACATTATATTTTTTGATTATTTCTGCTATCAATTTTGCATTATTCAGAATTACGAAAGGGTTTTTACTGCTACTATTCATTTCAATATGTAATATATCTTCCTTATCTAACTCTTTAACTAGAGTACCGCCTGCTGAAATTATGATAGGAGTATGACCGAGAATTTTAAGATATTTTGCAACTTCTATAGTACCTCTTTCAACACCTCCCGAGACTAGAGCAGGAACTACTTGCAAAATAGTATATTTATTGTATCGTTTACTTGACTTTAATGAAGGCATTAAATCTCAATCTATTAAAATAATTATTTAAAATGCACAAGCTTTATAATAAAACACAAGACAAATTTATTGTCTATGATAATTATAGCATAATTAATACAAATATTCCATCTGTAATTTTTTTACACGGCTTGATGTCTAGTATGCAATCAACTAAGGCTATCTATTTAATAGATTATTGTAAAAAAAACAATTATAATTTTATTGTTTTTGATAATTTCGGTCATGGGAATGCATCGGAACAATTTGAGGATCAAACAATTAGTGATTGGTTAGAAGGAGTATCACTAATTTTAGACAAATTAATTGATAAGGAGGCGATATTAGTAGGTTCGAGCATGGGAGGATGGTTAGCACTTCTTACAGCTTTAAAATTTCCCGATAAAATAAAAGGGCTTGTGTGTGTAGCACCTGCTCCGGATTTTACCGAAAATATTTGGCAAAATATATCGTTAGACGATCAAAATAAGATACAAAAAGAGGGCATATTAGAAGTAAACGGTAAAAATTGTGAGCATAAATATCCTATTAGCTATAAATTGATAGCAGATGCAAAAAAACATTTATTATTGACAAAGAAACAGATTGATATCAATATACCGGTACATCTAATTCATGGAATGTTAGATGAAGACGTGCCTTATAATGTTTCAGTAAAATTATTAGAAAAAATAACTAGTAAACAAATAGTAATGAAGCTAATTAAAGACGGTCACCATAATTTGTCTAGAGATAAAGATTTAAAGGTAATGACAAATTCCTTAGAAGAAATGATAAGTGATGTTACAAAATAAATATAGATACCCGTAGTTATTTAGAACTGTGTTGTATGAATTAGACAACTTGCTTGATGTCATTCCTGCGTAGGCGGAAATCCAGAAAAATAACATTAATCTTGATATAGTTAAGTTGCATATTTGATAAAATAAACGTATACAAAACAAGTTTTTTATATGTTTTACTGGATTTCCGCCTACGCAGGAATGACATAAAATTATTCACATAGGTAATATCTAAGGGGAATAACACAATCTAGATTTTAAACCATAAATAAAAAATAAATATGTATAGCAAAATAAATAAAGTTCATGATTTTAAAGAAGTTATACAAGCAATAGAGAAAGCCGATAATACTAGCTTGGTGCTTTTTGACGTAGATGAAGTAATCGTAATGGATAACGATGAATCTAGGTTAACACATGATTATAGAAAAGAATTAATGGAAGATATTGAAAAAAGACTTACTAGAAAAGAATGCGAATTATTACTTAGCGTTATTCTTAAAGACAAAAAAGCGAGATTCGTTAATTCAGACATTTTAAAAATATTTGCTCTACTTAAAGAAAAAAACATTCCAGCAATGGGACTTACTAAACTTCCTACCGGTAAATTCGGTGTAATTGAAGATATGATTGAATGGCGCATGCGTGAACTCACTGAATTAAAGATAAATTTTCAAGAATTTTCACCGTCAGAAGATGAGGTAATAATAGAAGATTTTAATGCCGGTTACGGTAAACCTACATTAAAAGACGGAATAATTTACACTGCAGAATATGATAAAGGAAGCGTACTTGAATATGTATTACGCAAAACAAATTATTATCCGCAATCAATAATATTTATCGATGATATAGAAGAAAACTTATTATCATTACAAGAAACTTGTAAAAAACTAAAAATTAACTATCAAGGATTTGAGTTTACTGGTGCTGCTATCATTCCTGAACCTGATCTTGATGCACAATTAGAAAAAATGAGATTTAAAATTCTAGAAAAAGAATATAAATGGTTAACGGATGAGGAACTTAAAAAGCATACTTTATCATAACTTGGAGGTATTGTTGCGTGGATAAATTTCACCTATTCACTTTAGAGTATAATATTATGCCTACAAAATTTATTGTTCTTTTTACCTTACTTATCTCACTTTCTACTATGGCAAGTAAAACGGAAGAAGCAAAAATTATAGGAGTCAAAGCAACTAAAGTACAAATTGCCGAACTTTACGACATATTTAATATTGTAGGACAATGCCAAAATGATAATAGCCGTGATTATTATGCTAATGCTACCGGAGTAGTTGAAAAAGTCTCGGCACATCAAGGAGAAATAGTAAAAAAAGGGGATATATTGCTGGTTATAGATAAAAACATAGCAGAAACCACTAAATCTAGAGCAGCAGCTTTATTAAATACAAAACAAGAAGATTATAATAGAAAAGCAGCTTTATTTGCTAAAAAATTTGTAAGCAATGAGGAATATAAAAGGTCAAAAAGCGAATTTGAAGATGCAAAATTTAATTATTCCAAAGCTCTAAAAACATATAACGACATGATAATTACTGCACCATACTCCGGTAAAATAGGCGTAATTAAGTCTATGGTAGGCGATGAAGTAAAAATAGGCGACTATCTTTTTAGCATTACTGGAACAGAAAACTCACAAAGTATTGTTATTGAATTGCCGGAGTCTTTAAGCGGAAAAGTTGGAATCAATACTGAAGTTTTAATTGCAGGAAAAATTAAAAGCACAATCGGAGCAGTATCGCATTACTTATCAGATAACGGTACTTTAACAGCTAAAATTATTTTACCTATGGGGACAAAAATCCTGCATAATAGCTTTGTAGATGTTATGCTTATAATTAACCCTCATAAAAATCTAACCGTTCCTGAAAGTTGTATTCAACGAAATAATCAAGGTAATTTTATTTATAAAATAGACGGTGATACGGTAAAACAATTATACGTAAAAATCGGCACACGTACAGAAGGTCTAATTGAAATTACCTCTAACGATATTAAAGAAGGTGACTTAGTCGTTAACGAAGGTATGACTAAAATCGGTGACGGCTCAAAAGTTAAGATACTTGAGGAATAGTTATTTATATATGCTTTCTAAGCCATCTACGTATTCTAGAGATTGTTGCACGTATTCCTTCTTGCCTTATAGAAGTAATAGTTAACAAAATCAAAATTTTTGTTACAAAGCAATAGGTTCGTATTTTTTGAATTACATAATTATTGTTGAAAAAAGAAATATTACTTTTTTTATAGTCTTTATTTTTATTTTCTAATAATCTTAATTGTGTAACAGCTGCTAATAACAAATTAATAGTAAACGGACTAAATTTACTTAAATAAGGATCATTAAGAACATAAGAAGTAATATTTATTAAACCTACTGAATATTTATTTGGGTCCATAAACGTATTAGTACCACCGCTAATTCGTACTTTAGACAATTCTTTGTCTATACCGCCTATTGAGTTTTTACTAGCAATAGATATCCATAAACAACAATCTTCACCGCTTCTTATATTTTCAGGAAATAAATTTTCTTGGAATAATGTCAAAGTTCCCATAACTGTCGGCATTGCTATTGGACAAGTTTGTATAACTTGAGGAAAAACATTTCCACTAAAAAACCCAGAATGAACAGATTCTATATATTTTGCTTTTTCATTTATTTTTTGATATGAAGTATGAGAAAATATACAATTATTTTCTTCCATAAACTGTAATTGGATTTCTATTTTATCCTTATAAAATAAATCATCCGAATCAAGGAAAGCAATATATTTTCCTATAGCATTTTTAATACCTAAGTTACGTGCAGCAGCAGGTCCTTCATTTTTTTTATGAAAATATCTTATTCTTTTATCTTTTTTGCATCTTGAAGTTAATTCTGATATATCATCAGTCGATCCATCATCTATTATAAGTATCTCAAAATTTTTGTGTGTTTGAATAAGTACACTTTCTATAGCTTCAATTGCCCAATTTATTCTATTATATACCGGTATAATAACACTAACTTTAGTATCATGTAATACTTGCTTAGCCATAGTATTTGCTAAGTCACAAGCTTTTTTATATGGAGTATTATTTGATAAAAAATTAGCTGTACGAGTTAAAAATAAATAAGGAGAACCTTCCATTTTGATCATTTCTTCTTCTGTTAACTCGTGAAGAAACGATGACCATAATACATTACATTCTTCGTTATGATTTGATATTTTTTTACTACCTTGCTCTGAATGAAAACGAGATTTAATTAGGATAGACTCGTCAAAATGAATAGGGGCAACACGGAAAATTTTAAACCATAAATCATAATCTTGCGTTGTCGGTAAAGCTTCATTAAATATACCAATTTCATGAAAATATTTAGCAGGAATTAATAACGAACAACCATGTATTAATCCTCGTAATAAAGGTAATAAAGAAATATTAAGTTTATCTATAGATAGCAAACTATCCGGTTTAATATAATGTAAAGAACTTCCTTTTTCATCAATTAATTCATAACCGCCATAAATGATAGTATCTTTATTATCTAATTTATTTAATATGTTAACTTGATGCTCGATTTTATTAGGATAATATATATCATCATGGCTAAGCCATGAAAAATACTCCCCCTTCATGTGTTTTATACCATAATTTAAAGCCGAACCACAACCACCGTTTTCTTTATGAAAATAGCGTATTTTATCGCCGTATGATAATGCTACATTTTCTGTCTTCTCATTATCTTTAGAGCCATCATTAACAACTACAATTTCAATATTTTCATATGTTTGGGCTAAAGCACTATCTATCGCTTCACGCATATAATTAGCCCCATTATAGACAGGTATAATAATGGACACTAAAGGACAATAAATATTTAAAGTTTTATCTTTTTTAGTTATCATAACTTTTAGAAATAATTTATAAAATGTTAGATTTATTGTGGCATTGCTAACTAAAGAGAGATGTCATCCTGTGGTTTGGGAACTAGAGCCAGTTAAAAATACTAAATTTATTAGTATTTTAAGTTATTTTCTTAGATCTAGCTCCCAAACCACAGGATGACATCTCTCTTTAGTTAGCAATGCCTTTATTGTTTAAATTTTCTATAGAGCTTTAGAAAAATAGATTTTTCTTCTTCACTTTAAGAATTTTTATTTCTTCTAAAGCATTATTTAGCTCTGTTACAGTATTATTTAATTTCATAGTTTAAGTTTTTCTCTTCGCTATTTTTAAATGCATTTCTAGTTTGCAGCAATTGTTTTAATATATCTTGGAATTTTTAGAACACCTAGCTTTTCTAAAAATTCTGGAGTCCAAGCTGAGATTGGATAGTTAAATAATTGCTTTATAGTCTTTAAATCTGAGTGACTTGATATACAGATTATAGAATTAGGAGGATTTTTTCAGAATGTGTGTCGTTAGTTATACCATCTAATTCTTCATATAACAATTCTTTGTTCTGATATGATTCAAAGTATTTTTCAGTAATCCAATTAACTAAATGATATACATTCCCTTCCGGTTCATTAAAAGGTACATTTACTATTAATCGTTTTTTACATTTAAGATTAAGTGCTAGATTTAACCCATCTTCAATATGCTCAAGTGCATGTCGTGATACAATATAATCATATTCTTCTGCCTTTTTAATAAAACTAACTAAATCAGATTTAATATATTTTATATTAGATGCTCCATAATTTTGTTCAGCATAGATTATAGATTCTTTACTGATATCTATTGCGGTAATTTCTACTCCTAATATACCGCTAAGCATGAAAGTGCCATGTCCTGTTCCACAACCTATATCTAGAATTGTTATTTTTTGATTTAGCATTAATGGGCTATTAAGTATATCGGCTTCTATAATTTTTTTAAAAAATTTATAACTACTTTTATGACGAATTACCTCTAAAACATCATGAGTTTCCCCAGAAATTAATCTTTCTCCATCATTATAAATTTCTGCTAACATAAATTATTTAAACTATTATCACTTTAATAAATATTCGGCGATAAATGCAGCAGGGTTTTCTACAGGATCAAGCATCTTTTTAAATTGATTTCTACCACTACTATTTTCATGATAAGGTAAATAATGATTTTGCTTAATAAATGCTATATAGTTAATAATATCTTGCGGCTCATAAGCAAAATACATATATTTTTTTAATTCTTTAGATAGAGCATTGCTATTAAATTCATTATTCCAACCATTACTTAAGTAAATTATAGGCTTATCGGCCACTACTACTTCAGCAAGAGATGAAGTACCGTCACTGATTACAATATCCGACACCATGATATCATCCAGTAACGACCTGAATGCATGTGCAGAAACAGTAACATTCTTTAAAGAGTTAAATCTACTTAATATATTATCCATATCACTTTGGCTTAAGTAATTTTTACCGACCGCATAGGGAAATAGCGTAACATGCGGTCTTATAATAAAATGAATATCAGGATGTTGTAATGCATAATTATAGAAAAAATAGTGATAATTTAAGAAAGTAGAACCTCCTTCATATAACTCTCTATTTTTAAACGATAATTCCCATCTAGGAAGCCATAAAATGGTTTCCGAGTTTGGTTTTTCTTTAATATTATAATTTCTTACTTCATAGTATGGTTGATAACCTGAAACAATAACTCTATCCTTAGGAAATTTATAATTACTCATAAAGATATCCTTTGTACTTTCTGAATCAACAAATACCGTCTCTATGAAACTTGATAACTTATCATCATCAATATTTTTTTGATGAAAGATATGCGGACCATAGACTATATACATAATTTTTGTTTTAGTTCCTCTAAAACTCTTATACAAATTAGCAGCCGTAAAAGGTTCTGCTATATAGCCTTGAAAATTTTCGTAAGGGTTTTGCGTAAAGATAAAATCCGGCTGATAATTTTTTAATTCAGAAATTTCACATTTTGTATTAACATTTGAATAAGAAGCATACTTACCGCATGGATATATCACATCTTGTGTATCAAATTTACTAATAAACTCGGTATCTATTCCGCCTTGAATATTGGGATGAGGATGAGGTACTATTACAATTTTGACATCATGACCTATTTTTTTCATCTCATGATACATCGCGTATACACCTTTGCCGCCGAATGTCTCTGTACTCACAAGAAAAACTATTTTTTTATAAGAATTTCCTTTGGAATAGCAAAAAGAAGATATAAGAGTTATTAGTAAAAAAACACTTAAAAATAAAGGGTTAAGTTTTATTAATTTAAAGAATTTCATGTTTTTGATATGATAACAATGAATAAGATTACCTCTTAAACCACACTGTACGGTTCACATAATCCACATAACTTAAAACTATACGCAATATTTTCTTTGATACAAGTCCTGCTTCAGCATAATCCGGCACAATACTCTTCTGCTCTGAAGCATTGTCTCTGCAAAACTTTGGAGAACTCACATGCTCACCTATTAAGTATAGGCTGTGCGTACTCGCTCCTCGTTTTACATTCCAATTCTCCAAATCATTTGAGTATATTTCTTGCGTATTTTTATTATTCTCGTGTTCTGCCGTAATGGCTTTCACCGATTGTAGTACTCGTGCAGCCTTAAAGCCCGACATAATAAGCGTTCCGGCGTCCATACCTTCAGGACGCTCATGTGCTTCTCGAATATTTAAAGCAGGTAAATTAAGTATAGATGCTTCTTCAGTAATAGTACCGCTATCGGATAAAATACAAAACGCATTCATCTGAAGTTTGACGTAATCCGTAAAACCAAAAGCCGGTAAAAACCTTATTTTATCACCAAGCTCTTTCCCCCCCCCTAAATCCTCAAGTCTTTTTTTAGTCCTTGGGTGTGTTGAGAAGATTACGGGAAGATTATACTCTTTAATAAGCGTTTGTAAACTACTTAATAATTCTTTCAGATTACTTTTGACGTCGACATTTTCCTCACGATGTGAGCTAATTAAGAAATACTGCTTTGCTTTTAACGATAATTTATCTAAAATATCCGACTTTAATATTTTAGGCATAAAACGGTCAAGAACTTCAGGCATATGCGAGCCTGATTTAAAAATAAGCTCAGGCGGTAAACCTTCAGAAATTAAATAACGTCTTGCATGCTCAGTTAACGTAATGTTAACATCACTAATATGATCAATGATTTTACGGTTTATTTCTTCGGGTACTCTTTGATCAAAACAACGATTTCCTGCTTCCATATGGAAAATAGGAATTTTACGACGTTTAGCAGCAATTGCTGATAAGCAGGAATTAGTATCACCGTAAAACAAAACGGCATCGGGCTTTTCTTTCTCAAGGACTGCGTCAACTTTTTCGATAATAAGCCCAATAGATTTTGCTGTATTATCTGCTGCTACTTCTAAGAAATAATCGGGTTTTCTAATTCCCATATCATCAAAAAACACCTGATTTAATTCATATGCATAATTTTGACCGGTGTGAACTAGGATGTGATTAGTATATTTATCAAACTCGGAAATCACGCAGCATAGTTTAATCAGTTCAGGACGAGTACCGACAATAGTCATTACCTTAAGCATTTTTTAGCTCCTCTTGTATGTAATCAAGAGTCAGCAACAACTTTTTTACTTCTTCTAAATTTAAACGTTTTGTATTATGCGAAGTGTAATCCTCTAAAAGTGCTACTTTCTTTTCGCCTTCAACAAAATATTTTGCATAATTAAGATCACGTCCATCCATAGGAATACGGTAATAACCACCTAAATCATCTGCCTTTGCCATATCTTCGGATGATACTAACGATTCATAATGCTTCTCTCCATGACGTGTACCGATCAAACGTATTTTATTTTTACTGCCGAATATATCTTGTAACGCTTTTGCCAGTATCTTAATTGTGCTTGCTGGAGATTTTTGTACAAAAATATCACCTTGACGACCATGCTCAAACGCATATAAAACCAAATCTACGGAATCTACAAGCGACATTAAAAAACGTGTCATTGAAGGCTCGGTAATAGTTAATTCCTTACCTTGTTTTATTTGATTAATAAAAAGAGGAATCACTGAACCACGAGATGCCATAACATTACCGTATCTAGTAACGCAAAGCACAGTTTTACCTTGGCTACACATACGAGCTTTTGCTATTGCTAACTTTTCCATTAATGCCTTAGATAATCCCATTGCATTAATTGGATATACAGCCTTATCGGTACTCAATACAATAACTTTTGCTACTTTATTATTAATAGCAGCACTTAAAACATTTTCAGCACCTAAAACATTAGTATTGATTGCTTCCATCGGATAAAATTCACAAGTCGGAACTTGCTTTAAAGCAGCAGCATGAAATACATAATCTACACTATGCATCGCCTCATCAATACTTTTATAATTACGCACATCTCCGATATAGAATTTAAGTTTCGGATTACTTAAAGCAATACGCATATCTTCTTGCTTTTTTTCGTCTCTACTGAAAATTCTAATTTCTTTAATATCGTTAATAATATCAGATTTCAGAAAACGAGAAAGCACCGCATTACCAAATGAACCGGTGCCTCCTGTAATCATTAAAGTTTTATTTACAAACATTATATATTTAGTACCTATTTGTTATTATTTACCTCATCATTGCAGTTTGATTTCTCCGTCATTGCTAGGAGATGCGTAGCATCGACGCGGCAATCCAGAAAATAATTAAAAAATTCTGTAAATCAGAATTTTTAACTGGATTGCTTCGTCGAATTACTACGTAATTCTTCTCACAATAACTATTTACCCAAACTCATACATACGCTTCACAAGCTCAGACCACTGCGGCGGGTTATAACCCGTCACTTCATTAAAACGTGTGCCATCCATTGAGCGATCTATTACAAGCTCATCTGACGGAATAATATCGATTGCTTTATTATATATTTCCGCTACTAATTTTAACAATTCTAACTTATTAATCGGTTTTGATGCAACATGATAAAGCCCATGCAGTTCTTTATGCGGTAATACAAAATCCCTTATTATTCTTGCAAGTTCTACTGTCGGAAATCCTGAATAAATAGCTTTTTCAAAACCTTTCACTGGCCCTTCTGCACTTAAAAACCAATTGATTAAGCTTCTATTACCTGCTAGCTCATGACCTATAATGGAAGTACGCAGCGTAATAGCATGCGGATAATCTACTTCGCCAAGGAATTTAGAACGACCGTAAAGGTCATCACAGTCAGGAAAATCGCTTTCCTTATAATTACCTTTTTTTCCTGAAAATACACAATCAGTACTAATATGGATTAACCTTGAATTAGCTAATTTACATAAATTAGCTAGCCTATGCGGTAACAAACTATTTATTGGCAATGCTTTTAACGGGTCGTTTGCATCAGCTAGTTGTTTTACAAGCCCTATACAATTTATTACTATATCGGGTTTTATTTTATTAAATACCTCAACTAACGAATCACGGTTCTCAACATCTACATTTGTAATTAATTGATCGGATAAATCCTTAGAAAAGTAAGAACGAGCTGAATTATTTCGGGCTGTCGCATAAACATCAAATTTTTTATCGCTGCTTAAAAATCTGAATATGCTATTACCTAGTATACCGGTAACACCTAGAATTAATATTTTCATAGTATATTTTATTTATTTTTACCGAATCGGTTTTATCATAAATAATATATCTTTACAATAAGGTTTTTGCAAAGCTAGAAATATAGATTATCAGCAAATTAATTTATCTCTTCTTCTTTTCTCATAAGCTTTAATTCTTTATGTAAACCAATATCTTGATACTTATCTAGTATGTTTCTTGCTTTTGCTATATTCGAATAAAAAGTCGATATTATTCATTCTGAATCATTATACTTAATTGTTACTTTATCTCCTATTTTAAGTTTTAATTTCTGTCTTACTTTTATAGGAATAGCAAGTCTATCATTATTATCAATATAACTTTTCTGTACTATCAGAAAAAATAATTAAATTACTTTATTGAACTTTTTTATATTTTTTTGATGAAATTAATCAATTTAATAAATTACTTCGGCAATAAGTTTATTTTATTGATATTATAGTCATTTTAAATAGGAATTAATAAAGTAGAAAATAGACAAAGTTATTTTGGATTCTTAAAAGGAACAATAAAAATAAATGATTATATAGTAAACTATTCTTTTGAATCTGAATGGGGCACAGGTAATGACTAATATTAAAGATAATCTAGTAAACTTAATTTTGGATACTCATATATTAATTGGGTATGCGGAGGGAATAAAATTATCTAAACATCAAATAGCATTAATAGAAAAAGCAAGAGAACATAGTATGCTATATATCTCTGCTATATCTATTTGGGATAGCAGCTATGCTTGAAACAAGGGTAAAGTAGTGCTCAATTAGCCTAAATGACTGGATAAATAAGTTATTATCTATTCCAGGCTTAAATCTAATTGATCTCTCGGTTTCAGTTCTAATAGAAAGCTGTTTTTTCCCTAATTATGAACATAAAGATCCGGCTGATAGATTTATTATAGCCTCTACTAGAAACAATAACTCATATTTATTCACTTGTGATCAACAAATTACAGAATACGCTAATTTAGGCTATTTAAAATATTTAAAAATAATTGATGTCATTTGAAAACATTTAAAGATTACATTACTTAATAGAATAGAGAAAAATACCAAATTAACTTGCCAGAGCAAAGGTTCTTATTCTACCTTCTTTAATTTTCCAACATTTATCTTCTGCAAGCTCTAAATCATATTGGTTTTGCATATTCATCCACCAACGAGGATTAACACTAAAATATTTACCTAAACGCAGTGCCGTATCAGCGATAATTGAACGATGATGTTTAATGATATTATTGATCTAGTAACAGGTACATCAATATCACGAGCAAGCTTGCTTTGACTAATACCCATAGGCTCCATAAATTCTTCTAGTAAAATTTGTCCCAGTGAAATAGGAAGTAATTTGTTTGTCATAAATTCTTGGTTTTGTTGCATGGACTGTTTTATGTAATTCCCTCGTAGGCGGGAATCCAGTAAAGCCTATAAAAACAAGTTTTTATAGGCTTATTTGTCGAATATACAACTTCTATATCGATATTGAAGTTATTTTTCTGGATCCCCACTTTTGCGGGGATGACATTGAGTAGGTTTTTCGATACACGCAACAACTCATCAATTCTTTCCTAATTAAATATTTTTCATAGCATCAAGCACAGTTTCAAGAATCATACTCGCAGCTACTGCATTATCGTTATTATTACGGTCTTTTCTTTTCATCCCAAATGATTTAAGGAAATGATTTGCAGCTTTTGTAGTTAATCTTTCATCCTGGAAATATATAGGCAAGTTTATAGATTTTGTGAATTCTTCGGCAAATTTCATCACTATATTTGTTTGCTCCGTTACTGCTCCACTCATATCAATCGGTAGACCTATTACAACACCGCAAACTTTATATTTTTCAACTATACTGAGCAAAGCAGTAATAACAATTTTTTTATTTATCTCGGTTATAGTATTTAACGGCATAGCAATACTACGTTCTTGATTAGATAATGCGATTCCTAATTTTTTGCTTCCGTAATCAATAGCTATAAGTGGAGAGTTCGGAATTAAAAGCCGATAAAATTCTTGAAGATTTTTTATTATCATGGTAGTTATTAAGTCTACTTATATTATACTCGCTGAACTTCGTATCACTACTATTTATTTTATATTACTTATTTATGCTAAAAACTATTCAAAAACACATAGATATCAAATTAATTAAATTATCGGCGGTTTTAGCGTTTATTTATTGTTTGTTATTTAATACCGCAATATTGATTTATAAATTTGATTATTATAAAGCAACAATCTTTAAAGGGATATTAGAGTTATCAAAAGATTGTTGTTATATTTATATATTTTCTTTTATAACATTTTTCGGTCTTAGCGTACATAGATTAGTATTAAAAGTCGGCGTAGGGTTTTTATTTATAACATCCGCTATTGCTAGTTATTACATTTATTTCTTCAAAATCAATCCTACTAAACAAGTAATAGGTAGTTTTTTCTCAACGGATTTAAACGAAGTCTATGAATTAACCAGCATTAAGTTAGTAATATGGATAATTTTTTGCCTTTTTACCTGTTTTTATACTCTCAAATCGTTTGCAGCTGAAAATTCTAAATCATTCGTAACAAAATTATTATATGCCGCTTGCTTACTTATTTTTGTATATAATATTATTACTCCTTCATTTAAGATACTAAAAAATTATTTTCCCATTCAGTATTTACATAATAGCTACCTTAATTTTGCTGGAAATTTCGGTGATAAAAATTATGCATGTATAGATATTAGCAAACAATATAATTTTATAGATAACTCCGACGCTGATATTATAGGCGTTTTAGTTATAGGAGAATCGGCACGATTTGACCATTTCGGTATTAACGGTTATGAACGAGATACAACCCCTTACTTACAAACCACCCCAAATCTAACTTCCTTCAAAGCTAAATCCTCTTCTAACCTTACTTATCTTTCCGTACCGTCGTTACTTTCACGCTATCCTGCAAGTCAAATTGAAAATACTAGACAAGAGAACAGCTTTTTATCAATTTTAACAAATCTTGGCTTTCATACTACTTGGATTGGTACCCAAACTTTAATGAGGAGTTTTGCAAATTTTGACCTAAGTGATATATATAATGACATTAATTTTACTATAGTACCGGGCGGCTCTGCCCTATTTTCTTTAAATGATCATGATGAAAAAATATTGCCTTTCATAAAAGAAATAATAACAAACTCAGAGAAGCAATTTTTAGTAGTTCACACTTCCGGCAGCCATTGGAACTATAACGCGAGATATCCAAAAGAGTTTGAGTATTTTACCCCTACCTGTCCTATTAAGGTTAAGGGAGATGCAAGCGATTGCGATAAGCTTGAGTTAGTTAACAGTTATGATAATTCTATTTTATATACCGATTTTTTTTTATCTAATTTAATAGATTTGCTTAAAGATAAAAATGCATTTTTATTATATGTATCCGATCACGGCGAGTCCCTCGGAGAAAATGGTTATTACGGTCACGGCGGTCCACTACTTGCAGAACAAATAACCGTACCTCTTATAGTTTGGGTATCAGATGATTTTCAAACCAAACATCCTAAATCAGTATCTTCAATTAAAAATTATGCTAATACCGAGATTAGCCATGATTATGTATTTCATTCAATCCTTGACTGTTTAAATATAGATTCCGACATAATAGATAAAAACTTAAGTATATGTAAATCTAGTTAAAAATTATTGAATTATTAAAAAATTTATATATAAACTAAACACCTCTCAGCTATAAGCTGAGAGGTTATAAAGTGGAATCGATTAGAAATCGATCATCATTAATAGGCTCACCTTCTTGCTCATCAATATACTGCTGTATCATTTCATCAGTAATATTACCCGCACTATTTGCAACAGTGCCCAAATTTTTGTGCTTGAATAAAATTATCATCACGATTTCCTGCTTTAACAAAATTCCATCTGTTTTTTATTCCGTCTGTTTCAAGCCACTCAGCTTGCTTATTTGATAAAGTAGGTATAAATTCTTTATCGCTTTCAGGATGAGGAAGTAGAGACTTATTTGGAAGCCCCAAGGATGCACTAGCAGCATACACAAAACAACTACAATGAGTCAGACGCTTTAACTTAGGAGAGTTATATTTTTCCGTTTCTTCTCATAAAGTTTCTCCTGACTTACAATTTATTACATTACCTTTCTGCCATTTTGCCTCAACATTTAAAGAGTTAATTACCTCTAAATTTTTTTAGCAGTGTCTGATATATTATCTGCTTGTGCAGTTATATTAATACACAATAAGCAAATTATAATTAATGTTATTTTATTCATTTTTTGCTCATATTCATTTATAAACCTCTATATACAATATATAATATGATAATTCAATTATTAATTATAATTTTTTATATTTTATTATTCAGAGAAACATAAGAACACTCTATGTTTCTTGACAAATGCTATGCTTTTATATATGCTTCTTCGTATGTTACAACAAGCAATAAGGCTAGAAATAAGTACTTCAAGCTTGGCACCCGTAGCTCAATTGGATAGAGTATATGACTACGGATCATAAGGTTAGGGGTTCGACTCCTCTCGGGTGCGCCATTCTTCATTTTTTAGTATTTCTACAAAAATATCAAACGACAGAATAGAGTTATCTGCCAGTTGAGATATTTCTTTTTGACCGATTGTTTAAAGCTTGCCGTTGTACCACACTATTACCTTTAGTGCTTGCTTTTATGTTAACCATTCCTGTTGGAACGGAACTTCCAATATTTAAAGCTTTCTGTAGTATTTTTCTAGGTATGTTATTAAATCCTATGTCATGTTTTTTACTGTTTTCTAAGTTTTTCTCTAAATTAATCACATGACTAGAGCCGACACTTGCAATTATATTTATCCTTTACCACAAATCTCATTAATTACGCTTGTCATATATTGTTCACGATGCTCATTATAAAGCGGTGTATCTTTTAAGTGTTCTAGATTTTTACCTTCTAAACTGATAATTTTAATTTTATTTTCTTTAGCTGTCTTATATAAAAGAGCATCTTGTAATATAGGCGTATTTTCTAGTTCCACAGGTAGTTTTATAGGCATATCAGGCTTTTTTTTCATTATACTCTAATATAGTTGCTATTTTAATTACGTCTTTCATACCGAGATTTTCACCATATTGCTTACATTCAATAGCTATTACCGTATTTTTATTAATTTTGCCATTTTGAATTTCCGAAATTAAAATTTGAGTATTTTTTGTGTGGTCAGTTAAGTGATTATGTTCTGCTCTAATTTCTACTAAACCTGTTTTTGCAGCTTCTTTTGTATCAATTGCTTTAAAATCGGCACTGTTGCAAATAGGGAATATAGTATATAAGGAATAGAGTAATAAATTGTTATAGATAAGCTTTATGAATATTTTAAGAGACGTCATTTTAAATACGACATAATAATATGGGCGGTAAGGTGGT
>NZ_BAABMM010000039.1:0-37911 GCF_045865205.1 Candidatus Rickettsia kedanie
CTTTGGTATCCATATAATGTGTACTTTCAAATCATACTGGCTATGGCTACTTTTTCTATAACTCCTCATATCTCTTTATAAATTAGTTGCCAAGGTAACTTCATTATATCTTCCCTTCGCCTTTAGGTGAAGGGATTTCTCATCCCCGATAGGGGCATTAAGAACTCAATAATTATATGATTTATTATTATGTCTGATATACCTAAACTAGACGACTATTATTATAGATTTTTATAAAGTATTTTACTTAAAACACTAGAACAGAATAAAGCCGCTGAAACTTATTTATTACAGAAAGATTTGAATAGTGCTTTAAATGAGATAAAAATATATAATTAAGTATGACTAAAACAGTTGGTCAAAGTTTTGATGTCATTGTTGCGTGGATCGATTTTTTCGTCATTGCGAAAAGAAACTGCAAGTTTCGACGAAGCAAGGAAGAAAAAAAATTCTGTAAATCAGAATTTTTTAAATTATTTTTCTGGATTGCCACGTCGCTTCGCTCCTCGCAATGACGATTCGGGTATCCATGCAACAATACCCAGTGGGAATGCGACGGACCAAACTATATAATAAAACAACTTTTTTTAAGCAATGCCAAGTATCGTGTTATTTAAATTCTTTTCTTATAATCAAAAATAATATAGAGTGGAATAGACTTCTTACAAAATTCGCTTATAGAGAGGAATTTGAAGGAGACACGGAAGCACTTGCCACCGCAGCGTACACACTAGTACGTGAGGATGCGAGTCTAGGCTCGACGTACAAATTACCCCTAGAAGTAGAATTTTGTAAGAAGTATAATAAAAAAGGTATTGAATTATGGAATATGCATTATTAATTTTCAGTATTATAGCGATTTTAGTGATAATACAAATAGTTAAAGTTGTACCTCAACAACAAGCATGGGTAGTAGAAAAACTTGGAAAATTTGATAAAGTACTGCAGCCTGGTTTAAATTTACTAATCCCTGTCATTCAGAGAGTAGCATACAAACATACTTTAAAAGAAGAAGCTATAGACGTTACCGCTCAAACAGCTATTTCAAACGATAACGTAACATTATCTATCGACGGTGTTTTATATGTTAAAATCATTGATCCGATGGCAGCATCTTACGGTGTTAATAATCCTTACTATGCCATAACACAGCTTGCTCAAACTACTATGCGTTCGGAAATCGGTAAACTCCCTTTAGATAGAACTTTTGAAGAGCGTGAAACTTTAAACGTAGCAATTGTAGCAGCTATTAATCAGGCTGCTATAAATTGGGGCATACAATGTATGCGTTATGAAATCAAAGATATTCAACCTCCGCAAACTATCCTTAAAGCTATGGAATTGCAGGTAGCGGCAGAGCGTCAAAAAAGAGCTCAAATTCTAGAGTCGGAAGGTAATAGACAAGCAAAAATTAACCATGCAGAAGGTGAAAAAGCACAAATCGTACTGAATTCAGAAGCTTCTTATACAGATCAAGTTAACAGAGCAAAAGGTGAAGCTGAAGCAATAGGCTTAGTCGCTACCGCTACGGCAAATAGTATTGAGATTGTCGCAGCTGCCGTACAAAAAACAGGAGGAAGCGATGCAGTAGCTCTTAAAATAGCCGAGCAATATATTAGTGCATTCGGTAATTTGGCTAAAGATACCAACACCGTAATTTTACCCGCAAATCTTTCAGAACCGAGTAGTTTTGTAACAGGAGCGTTAACTATATTTAACCAATTAAAAGCTTCTTCAGAAAAGAAAATAGATAAGTAACAATTTATAAAGATTTATTATTGTAATAATAATGAGTTTTATATATCATACCAGATTATTAATTAATAAAAGGTTATGAATATGTCAGTATTTGTCGGCAAAACTGCTCCGGATTTTACAGCTAAAGCTATTATGCCTAATAATAATATAGACGAAAAGTTTAAACTTAGCGATTATGCTGCAGGAGATAATATAGTGTTATTTTTTTATCCCCTAGATTTTACTTTTGTTTGTCCATCGGAAATTATAGCATTTCACAATAAACTTGGTGAATTTACCGAAAGACATACTAAAGTAGTAGCTGTTAGCGTTGATTCTCATTTTAGCCATTTAGCTTGGAAAAATACTCCGCATAATAAAGGCGGACTTGGACAAGTGCAATTTCCAATGGTTTCCGATATAAAAAAGGATATTTCTTCAAAATATAACGTACTTAATGAAGACGGTGTTGCTTTGCGTGGAACTTTTTTAATTGATAAGGATTTCATAGTACGTCACATGCTAGTTAACGACTTACCTATCGGTCGTGATATTAATTATACATTAAAAGTAATCGATGCTTTAACTCATCATCAAAAACACGGTGAAGTTTGTCCTGCCGGCTGGCATAAAGGTGAGGAAGCAATTACCCCGTCACATGAAGGTATAGCACATTATTTAAGCTCACATGCTGAGAAGCTGTAGTATTATGTCATTCCCGCGTGGATTGGTTTTTTCGTTATTGCGAGAAGCAACTGCAAGTTTCGACGAAGCAATCTAGTCAAAAATTCTGATTTACAGAATTTTTTTTAATTATTTTTCTGAATTGCCGCACGAACTAAAGTTCGCTTGCAATGATGATTCGATTACACACCACAATACTAATTAAACTTACCTAATGCTAAAAGAATTATTTTCTGCTCCTAAAATATCTTATGATATTGAGACAATTAATATTTTATGTCTTATTAGAAGTAAAAATATCGGTCCTAAAACTTTCTTTAGTTTAATTCAATTATTCGGTGATGCAGGAACTGCTATAGATAATGCTCCGGATTTTTCATTACGAGGCGGAAAGTCAAAACAAATTAAAATTTTCAGTAAAAGCGATGCTGAAAAAGAAATAGAACTGCTTGAAAAAAATAACGCAAAAATCATCACCTATAATGCTCCAGAATATTCAAAATTATTATTTGAAATTTATGCTCCACCGCCAATATTAAGCTATCAAGGTACTATAGAATTATTAAATCATAATAAATGCGTTGCAATGGCAGGTGTAAGAAATGCTTCTGCAAACGGCAGAAGCTTCGCGCATAAAATTGTAAATGACTTGGTAAAAGACGGTTATATGACTGCTTCATGACTCGCAAGAGGGATATATAGCAGCATACATCAAGCTGCAATTTCTCAAACTATCGGAGTTATTGCAGGCGATATTGATCATATATATCCACCGAAAAATAAAAAACTATTTGAAAATTTAGCAGAAGAAGGTTTAATATTAGCTGAGTTACCTATCGGCTCTACCCCGCTTGGAAAACATTTTCTACAGCATAATAGGATAATATCGGGACTAGCCTTAGAAATAGTGATAGTAGCAGCAAGCTTAAAATCCGGTTCATTAATAACTGCAAAATTTGTACTTGAACAAAATAGGGAAATATTTGTCGTTCCCGGCTTTCCTTTAGATCCAAGATGTCAAGGTACAAATAAATTGATTAGAGAGGGAGCATATTTAGTGGAATCAGTGGACAATATTGTAGCTAATTTACCGCAATATGAAGAATTTATGAAAAAAGATGATGGATTATTTAAGGATTTTGTTGAGCTAGGAACAGTAAATACGAGATATGTTAAAGGAGCGTACTGCTATATTGGAATTATTATCGGCAGCACCTATAGATTTTGAATATTTACAAAAAGAAACGGAATTACCGCTTCCTATTATATATACGGTAATATTAGAATTAGCACTCGCCGGCAAAGCAATACGTCACACCGGCAATAAAATATAATTAGTTTATAATAAATAGATGAAATTAGTAATAGTAGAATCGCCGGCAAAGGCAAAAACGATAAATAAATATTTAGGTGATGAGTTTAAGGTCATTGCATCATTCGGTCACATCAGAGATTTACCTTCAAAAAAAGGCTCGGTATTGCCTGATGAAAATTTTGTAATGAAATACGATATTTCCGATAAAGCCAGTAAATATGTAGATGCCATAGTTAAAGATGCTAAAAAAGCCGATGCAGTATATCTTGCAACCGATCCTGATCGTGAAGGTGAATCTATCTCATGGCATGTTGCAGAGGTAATAAAAGAAAAGAATAAAGTTAAATCCGATGATTTTTTCAAAAGGGTAGCTTTTAATGAGATTACTAAAAAAGCAATTATTCATGCCGTTGAGAATCCTAGGAAACTTGACACTAATTTAGTAAATGCCCAACAAGCAAGAAGAGCTTTAGACTATTTAGTTGGCTTTACCCTTTCACCTCTTTTATGGCGTAAGTTACCAGGATGTAAATCGGCGGGACGTGTGCAATCCGTGGCTCTGCGATTAATATGTGAGCGAGAAGATGAAATAGAGCGTTTTAAGTCAGAAGAATATTGGGATATTAGCCTCAAAATACAAAATAGTAATAACGAACTATTTACTGCTAAATTGACTCATTTAAACGATCAGAAGTTAAAAAAATTCTCAATTATTAACGAAAAAGATGCCAAAGATTTAACTGAAAAATTAAAATCTCAAAAATTTCATGTTGATAAGATAGAAAAGAAACAACAAAAACGTGCACCGCAACCTCCTTTTATTACTTCATCACTACAACAAGAAGCAGCAAGAAAATTAGGTTTTAGTGCTAAAAAGACTATGCAAATAGCACAAAAACTTTATGAGGGCGTTGACATAGATAAGGGAACTATAGGACTTATTACCTATATGAGAACTGATGGCGTTACATTATCAAATGACGCAATAGCAGATATACGTAAGTTAATTGATACAAGCTATGGCGATAAATATTTACCGAGTAGCCCTAGAATTTATAAATCCAAAGTAAAAAACGCTCAAGAAGCTCATGAGGCGATAAGACCGACAAATATCACTTATACTCCCGATAACTTAAAAGCACAGCTAGAAAAGGATTATTATAAACTTTATGAGTTGATTTGGAAAAGAACTATAGCCTGCCAAATGGAAAATGTGATAATGGATTTGGTGGTTGCAAGTTTAGCTTCAGAAAATAAAGAATATTTAGCAAAAGCAAACGGATCGACTATCGCCTTTGACGGATTTTATAAAATTTATCGTGAAAGTGTAGACGATGAAGCTGAAGAAGAAAATAAAATGCTACCGCCTTTAAAAGAACAAGAACCGCTTAAAACTAAAGAAATTATTCCGAATCAGCATTTTACCGAACCACCTCCAAGATATTCGGAGGCAAGTTTAGTGAAAAAACTTGAAGAGCTTGGGATCGGTCGCCCTTCGACCTATGCCAGTATTTTATCGGTTTTACAAGATCGTAAATATGTAACGCTCGAAAAAAAGCGTTTTATACCTGAAGAGCTTGGACGTCTAGTAACGGTATTTTTGGTTGGGTTTTTCAGAAAATATGTAGAATATGATTTTACTGCAGGGCTTGAAAATGAGTTAGATGAAATAGCAGCAGGCAAGCTTGAGTGGAAAGCCGCATTAAATAATTTTTGGAGCAGTTTTAACCATAATATTGAATCGGTAAACGAACAAAAAATAACCGAGATTATTAGCTATGTACAGAAAGCCCTTGATGATCATTTATTCGGTGCAAATAAAGAATCTAAAGTTTGTCCTTCATGTAAAACAGGCGCTCTTAGCTTAAAGATCGGTAAGTTCGGAGTGTTTTTAGCATGTAGTAATTACCCTGAATGTACTTTTAGAAAATCTATTGTTAGCGGTAACGATAATAACAAAAATGAAGGCGAACTTTCAGCTATTACTAATGAGAATAAAATTTTAGGCACTGATAAAGATGGGATAGAAATATATCTGAAAAAAGGACCTTACGGACCTTATATTCAACACGGCGAACAAGAAGGAAAAGTAAAGCCAAAACGTAGCGCCGTGCCTGCTAGCTTGAATCAAAACGACATCACACTTGAGATGGCATTAAAGCTTCTAAGCCTACCACTTAAAATCGGTATTCATAAAGATAGCAGCGAGGAAATTATGATAGGATACGGTAAATTCGGTCCTTACATAAAATATATGAGTAAGTTTATCTCTATACCTAAAAAATATGATTTTCTAAATTTAAGCTTAGATGATTCGATGAAGCTAATTGAAGAGAATAAGGCGAAGTTAGAAAAGAAACAGGGGTAATCGTTGTCATACCGTGGCTTGACCAGCGTTGTTGCATATCTCGGTTTTCCGTCATTGCGAGAAGCAACTGCAAGTTGCGACGAAGCAATCCAGTAAAAAATTCTGTAAATCAGAATTGTTTTATTATTTTCTGGATTGCCGCACGGTCTTCGACCGCTCGCAATGACCATTTTCGAGCGATGCAACAAGGCCGGCTTGACCACAGCATGACATAGTTCTTTAATAGGATGACAATTAATAAAATTACTTATTTATGACAAAAGTTATAACACGATTTGCTCCGTCACCGACCGGTATGTTACATGTCGGAAATATCAGGGCAGCATTGCTTAACTGGCTATATGCAAAGAAGCATAACGGGCAGTTTATTTTAAGATTTGACGATACGGATTTAGAGCGTAATAAACAGAAATATAAAGACGCTATAGAAGAAGATTTAAAATTTTTAAATCTTCATTGGGATCAGACATTTAATCAATTAAGTCGTTTAAGTAGATATGATGAAATCAAAAATCTATTACTAGATAAAAAAAGATTATATGCCTGCTATGAGACTCCGGAAGAACTAGAATTAAAGCGTAAATTTCAGTTATCTAAAGGTCTACCGCCGATGTATGACCGTGCTAGCTTAAATCTAACAGAAGAGCAAACACAAAAATATATAGCACAAGGAAGAAAACCGCATTATAGATTTCTGGTAAATCATGAACCGATTAGCTGGCATGATATGATCAAAGGCGAAGTTCAATATGACGGCAAGGCTTTAAGCGATCCAATAGTGATAAGAGCAGACGGTAGTATGACCTATATGTTATGCTCGGTTATTGACGATATTGATTATGATATTACTCATATTATTAGGGGTGCAGATCACGTTAGCAATACCGCTATTCAAATTCAAATGTTTGAGGCTTTAAATACTACTCCTACGACTTTTGGACATTTAAGTTTAATAATCAATAAAGATGAGAAAATTTCTAAACGAGTGGGAGGGTTTGAGATCGCAACTCTTAGAAAAGAAATCGGGATCGAAGCTATGGCAATAGCTAGCTTTTTTAGCTTACTTGGTTCATCGGCACAAATCTTGCCTTATAAATCAATGGAGAAGCTAGCAAATCAATTTGAGATAAGTAGTTTTTCTAAAAGCCCGACTATTTATCAACCAGAAGATTTAGAAAGATTAAATCATAAATTATTGATAAGTTTAGATTTTGACGAAGTAAAAGACCACCTTAAAGAAATAGATGCCGAGTATATTGATGAAAATTTTTGGTTATTGATAAGACCTAACTTGCAAAAATTACGTGATGTAAAAGACTGGTGGGAAATTTGTCATCAAACTCCGAATGTAGCAAGTCTAAATTTAGATCAGGAATATTTAAAACAAGCAGCAGAATTATTACCGCAAGGTGAAATTACTCAAGATAGCTGGAGCATTTGGACTAAAGAAATAACAAATATAACAGGCAGAAAAGGTAAGGAGCTATTTCTACCTCTTCGCTTTGCTTTAACCGGCAGAGCATCAGGACCGGAAATTGCAGGTGTTTTACCTTTGATTAGTAGGGAAGAGATAGTAAAACGATTAACTAGTGCATAACTATCTATGTCATCCCCGCAAAAGCGGAGATCAACTACTTTAAAACTTTTTAAAAGCTTGCTTTATTATGGATTCCTGCTTTCGCAGGCATGACATAGAAGCAGGATGACAATATTTTAGCTATAATACTCTATCATATTAGTATTAATAGCACCGGCACGTTCTGCAGTATCGCCGTAGATATTATCAGCAATAAGCGAAACTATACCTGCTGCTCCTGCCATTAAACCTTCCACAGTTTCACAAGCTACATATCCTGCAGCTATCCCTGCTTTTATTGTATTTTCTGCACATTTGATAGAATCGTACGGCGAAATTGCAATTGCTCCTAAAGCACAAACACCTATAAGAACAGGCGGATTGTAATAAGCAAAAGTTGCAAGGCTTGCTACAGTTGCTTAAGCAAATGTAGCTATAAAAGAATGTGTACTTTCAAATCATACTGGCTATGGCTACTTTTTCTATAACTCCTCATATCTCTTTATAAATTCGTTGCCAAGGTAACTTCATTATATCTTCCCTTCGCCTCAAGACGAGGGATTTCTCATCCCCGATAGGGACATTAAATTTTGTCTAATTATTGCTTCGTGGACATCACAAGGATTACCGGCTTTTTGATATATTTCATAGCTTAAACGGATAATATTGATTTTTCCCGTATTTAAAATAGCTTCATTCGAGTCTTGATTTCTAAACTGCAACTTTCCAATTGGATATTCTAGCTTAACATTTTTGATTTGCTGATAGTATGAACCGCTTGCCCAAGCATAGGGGTAAATCTAAAATAACTTCACCGCTCATATCGCCTATTATTTCCGTTTCAACTTTAATAGCTGAAACAGCCATATTAGACAAAGGGGTTATTTTGTAATTTATTTACCGATAAGTATTTGCAAATACTAGATTTGGAATTAGAATTATAAATATTATCAAAAAATTTTTTAGACAGTACATTTTCAAAACTCATGGATTTTAGAGATTATTTAGATTGTTGTACGACTCTCGATGCCATTTCTGCGTGGCATTGTTGCATGGAGCAGTTTCACCTCTGTCATCCCGTGGCGGACCCACAGGATCCAGTTAAAAATACTAAAATTATTAGTATTTTTATTGTTTTTATGGACCCCGTGGTCAAGCGAACTAGGTGACAAAGTGGGTTTTACCGCTCCACGCAACAATAGCTGCTCACAATGACGATATCTATGTAGGCATATATTCTATTTAATAATTATTCCCAACCATTAATTTATAAGCTTCTTCATCTTCAAACCATTTAGTGTTTTCTATTAAATATGATTCTTGAAATTTGGCAAGTTTTGGATCAGGTGCGCCTATTAAGTTTTTAAGCCCGTCAAATAAAATGCCTAAAAAACCGATGTTATGCTTTTTACAATAATCTCTTACATCTTCCACATGTTTCGCACGGTCATCAATAAATACAATAAAACTAGCATTTAGCTCTTCAGAAAATTTCGATAAAGTACCGCTCTTTGAATGATTACCGGTTATGAATATACCTTTATAAAAAATAGCATCATTTTTTCGTCCCGAATTATAAATTGCTAATTTTTCATTATTTGAAAACTCTATACCCAGCTCTTTTAATTCTTTATATAGCCAATCTTGCATAGAAGGAATATTGCCGAATGCTCCCATATTCATTTGTGTCAGAGCATAAACAGGAAACTTTGCCTTGAGCTTATTTATACCTTCTATCCACTCTTCATCAATTAATATTGCCTTTCGCTGCAATCGCCAATTACTGACAATTTCTTCATAATTATCATAATTACTTTTATTTTCCTTAATTCTATCAATCATTTTATTATAAGGCGGCTTCTTAAAAGTTTTTGATTTAGGAGCAATAATAGTATCATCAACATCAATAAATATAGATGCAACATCAGGGGCATTTTTTATTATTAAATCATAGATTTTTGTAGCACTATCGGCAGTTTTAAAATCTTTCATACATTATTAAAATTAATATCAAGTTCTTCAGTCAAAATAGCCATCAACTCAAGCCCTACTCTATTTTTCCATTTTCCTTGTTCATAAAAAAAGTGATAAGGACCGCTAACCGGCGACGATAACCAAATTTCTTTGGCTGCACTTTGTTTATTTATTACATATATACCCTGATCAGTATCAAGATTTACTATATCACCTTGTAAATCTACATCTATACTTGCTTCTTTGTCTTGCTCTTCTATCGTGTTTGCTATATATGCAATTGTTATGTCAGCTATTTTACTAAATTCTGTATTATTCATAATATATATTTATCTAATTAATACATGTTGTGATAAACAAGTATATCTATGTGTCATGATCAATTTCTGGCTCAGGCATTTTAATCAAACTTTTTCTATAAGTTTTAACAAATCTATTATGATCATTAAGATTGTTAGAAAAATTATGCCCGCCTTTACCGTCAACTACAAAAAATAATGCATCCGTTTTAGCTGGTTTTACCACTGCTTCTAAAGATTTTAGCGACGGACACGAAATCGGACCTGGCGGTAAACCTTTTATATAATAAGTATTATATTGTAGTTCTTGCAATAAATCTTTTTTTGTTAAAGCTCTTGCTAATTTAAATTTTCCTTCAGTCAAAGCATATATAATAGTTGGATCGGCTTGTAGCTTCATATTTTTCTTTAAACGATTAATGAATACTGCAGCTATTATAGGCTTTTCTGCATTTGAGCCGGCTTCTTTTTCAATTATCGAAGCTAGCGTTAATACCTCAAGTCTAGTTTTTAACGGAGAATCCAGTGAAAGATTTTGCATTACCTTATCTAAATTAGCAGACATTAAATTTCTCATTTGATCGATTATCTGCTCTTTTTGATCTCCATAAGAGAAAAAATACGTTGATGGCATTAAAAAACCTTCCGGTATTATCCCTTTTATTTCTCCAAGTAATCGACTTTCTTCATTAATTTTCTTTATAACCTCACTAACTACCGTACCTTCCGGGACAATTATCTTGTGTATTATAGATTTACCGCTTGTTAATATTCTTAAAGTTTGCAAAGGCGATATATTACGGGTAAACACATATTCGCCGCTTTTAAGAGGTCTTTTTATAGAATAAATTTTAGCAATTACCTTAAAAATTCTCGGATATTTGATTACTTCATTAGAATAAAGTTTTGTAACTATTTGATTTACGGATAATTTAGGTTCAATAATTATCGTTTTATTTTGAGTAAGATTACCAGGCACAAAAATATAAAATATACTAAAATTTAGCATAGTAATAAATATAGTTAGAGATACTATAACTAAAAAAAGTTTAGTTTTTAATAAGTTTTTTAACATAATAACTATTATTTTTATAAGACTTAGAAATATCAATACCACGAAATATGGTTTTTTCTTGACATTTGAAATAACATATAGTAAAATTAACTTGAAGTTCAGTTGAAGTTAAATATTTGCTAGATTTAAGTTATATAGTTTTTACTAAATAAATCAATAGTTTTAATATTTGGTAATTAAAATATTAAAATTAGATGACTAATGAGCAACAAATTAATAGTGTAAACCAATTTACTATAACAATAGTATACTCCTGTAAAATGAACAGTGAGAATGTTTATTACAGACAAAAAATATAAATATTTATGCATAGTTTATATTACTATACTGGCGTTAATACTGATCTTATAATGGGCATTATATATTATGATACAAGATCACAATACTAATCTAAAACACAAAGAACATACTGAAAGGTTAAAAGCTTTACAAAATAAGTTAGGAAACTTATCCGGTTTCTTGACAACAATGCGTTCTGATAACAATGAGGAATACAAAAAAATTTCCAATGATTTAGAAATTTTAATGAAACAAATTAATACTATAAGAAAAAATATGGAAATATATTTTGTTATTATATTAATATTAATGTTTATTATAATTCAGAAAATGTTGTGGACCACCGGTTCAAGTACTAATTTTTCTCTTTTAACAACTTTATTTTAGGTTCTAAGAACTCCTGTTTAATAATTTCTGCAGCTATATAAGAAGGTGATCGATTTGATTCAAACCCTAATTTCTGTAAAATTTTTTGACTTTCTATTACCTGCTTATAAGCTTTTTTAGAATTAAATAATAACTCTTGAAGCTTCTTACTAATAAGACTAGCTCGGCAATTAAATTGGATAAATTCCGGAATTATTTCGCTACCTGCTATAATATTTATCAACGTAACATATTGTATTTTTATCAATAGCCTGATAATAAAAAAGCTTATAAGATTCACTTTATAAGCCACAACCATAGGAGTACCGGAAGCTACTATCTCTAAAGTATTGGTGCCGGATTTTGCTAAAGCTACATCCGCAACAGCATAAGTTTTAAGTCTCGCACTTGAAAATAAATAATGAAACTTAACATCTTCTAGAAACGGTTTTATTATTGCCTCATGAGCAGGATTTGCAAGAGTAAATATAACTTTAAGATTATTACAACTCTTGAATATTTTTTCAATAGAAGGAATAAAAACCGGTAAATGCTTTCGAATCTCTCCTTTTCTACTTCCAAGAGTAACACATAAAACTCTCTCATTCTTGTTTATTTTAAACTCTTCACGTAAAGCTATTTTATCACTATAAAACTCTTGCTCCATAATCGGATGACCTATATATCTACAGTCAAGACCAACTTTAGTAAAATATGGAGGTTCAAACGGTAGTAAAGCAAATAAACAATCATAAATTTTAGCGTATTTTACTGCTCTACCCTCTTTATATGCCCAAACTGATGGTGCAACGATATGAATCATTTCCAGCTTTGGTAAAAGTTTTCTTACTCGCTTTGCCACACGATAAGTAAACCCCGGTGAATCTATGGTGATTAATAAATCAGTTTTACTATTTATTATATCCTTCACAGTGTTATCAATTAATTTTTTAAGCTTAAAAATATGAGGCAAAATCTCTACAAAACCCATTAAATTTATGAAAGTAATAGGAAATAAGCTTTTAAAGCTACCAGCTTCCTCCATACATTTACCGCCGATGCCGGTAAACTCTACTCCTTTATTACTTTTTAAGTTTTGAATTATGCGTCCACCAATAAAATCTCCTGACGTCTCACCGGCTATAAAGTAAATTTTTGTCATTATTTATAATCTTTATTTATCTGTCATACCTGCAAAAGCAAGAGTTTGTTGCATGGCTTGTTTTATCATCCCCGCTTTCATGAGATATTGTTGCGTGGATCAAGAAACCCACTCGATGTCATTCCCGCATACGCGGGAATGACATTAAAGAGACACACAACAATTCTACCTCAATCATCAATTAAAAAGTATACTATAAAACAAACTTAGCTAAGTCAAGATTAATTATTATTTTTGATAATTGATTTTCTACGAATTTATCGTCGATAGTTATTTTTTTGCCTTTCATTTCGCTAGCTTCAAAACTGATATCTTCAAGCAAATTCTCAAGTATAGTATGCAGCCTTCTAGCCCCTATATCTTCGACTTCTAAATTAACGGTGATCGCATAATCCGCTATCTTCTCAATAGCAGAATCCGTAAATGCAAGATACACGTCTTCAGTACCTATTAACGCCGAATATTGCTTTATTAAACTAGTTTCAGGTTCAAGCAATATTTTAATCATATCATCTTTGGTGAGCGAATTTAGTTCTACTCTAATCGGTAACCTTCCTTGTAACTCCGGTAATAAATCAGAAGGTTTAGCAATATGGAAAGCACCTGAAGCAATAAATAATATATGATCTGTTTTAACCGGTCCATATTTAGTATTAACCGTTGTTCCTTCTATCAAAGGTAGCAAATCTCTTTGTACACCCTCTCTACTTATTTCGGCATTTTTTGCTCCGGAACTATCGGTCGAAGCTACTTTATCAATTTCGTCAATAAAAACTATCCCATCATTTTCAGCTAAATTTATAGCTTGCTGAATAATTTTTTCTTGGTCTATTAATTTTTCTGATTCCTCAGGTATAATAATAGCCATAGCATCTTTAACTAGCATTTTTTTTGTTTTAGTCTTACTGCTGCCAAGAGCTCGTCCAATCATATCACCGAGGTTAAGAACGCCCATAGATGCTCCTGGCATACCCGGTATTTCAAAACTTCCACCACCGACAGGCGTAGTATCAGCTACGCTAATCTCGATTTCTGTATCATCAAGTTCGCCGTTGAAAATTTTTTCTTTGAACTTTGCTCTAGTCTCACTACTAGAAGTTTTACCTACTAAACTATCTAATATTCTCTCGATCGCTTTCTCACGGGCATTAACATCTACTTCTGTTTTTGCTAAAGTTTTTTCAGTATTAACGGCTATTTCAACTAAATCACGAATTATTGATTCTACATCACGCCCTACATATCCGACTTCAGTAAATTTAGTTGCTTCTATCTTATAGAAAGGAGAATGAGTCAACTTTGCAAGGCGTCTTGCTATTTCCGTTTTCCCGACACCGGTTGAACCGATCATTAAAATATTTTTCGGTACTATTTCATGACGTAAATTACCTTCTACTCTTTTACGACGACAGCGGTTTCTAAGTGCAATAGCAACAGCTTTTTTAGCCTTTTCTTGACCTACGATAAATCTATTAAGTTCATTAACTATTTGAGAAGGGGTAAGCCCCATATGATCTTTTTTATAAGTAGTTTTAGTAGCTTTCATACAACTTTTTCCATTATAATATTATGATTAGAAAATACACATAAATCTGCAGCTATATTCATAGATTTTAAAGCAATTTCTTCAGCAGTTAAATTATTCTCGTAAGACATTAAAGCACGAGCGGAAGATAGTGCAAATAAACCGCCTGATCCTATTGCCGCAACATTATTTTCAGGCTCTACGACATCACCGTTACCAGTTAAAATTAATATATGACTACGATCGGCAACAATCATCATTGCTTCCAAACGTCTCAAATATTTATCGTTACGCCAATCTTTTGCAAGCTCAACTGCACTTCTAAGTAGATTATGTTTATGTTGCTCTATCTTTACTTCAAGTTTTTCAAATAACGCAAGACCGTCAGCCGTAGAACCCGCAAAACCGGCAATAATTTTATTATTTGCTATAGTCCGAAGTTTTCGTGCTGTAGATTTTAGTACGGTATTACCATGCGAGATTTGTCCATCTGCTGCTATAATTATTTCTTCATTCTTTTTTAAACAAAGTATTGTTGTGCCGTGTAAGGCTAAATTATCTGACATAATAAATTATCTGACATAATATAAAATTTATTGATATTAAGTTGTTAATTAGGTACTATATATTATTGAATTACTCCTAAATAAAATGAAGAGTTATTCGACACAACTTCAAAAAGAGCTAAAAGTTCAAAGTCCTCGGAACGGAAACCATTACTTAATATAGTTTGTACTGCAGCTCTTGTAGAACATTGTTACCAATGTTTGGAGTTCTATCTTAGTATATACTCTGCTGATTTCAAGAATTGAATTTGTTATCAAATGGTGAACGCACGCAGCTTATACTTAAAAGTGAGTACGTGAATCCATGAAGATAACAAATTCAATTCTTGAAATCAGCAGAGTATACTTGACTAATCCGGTTTAATTAATTATTGTCCCTTGAATTTTCAAGACTTAAACTTAAATAATGAATATATACGCAATATACATTAACTCTACACAAAAAAATAATAATTTTATTGTTATTGAAGCAGGCTTTTCATGGATAGCTGCTCTTTTAAGTATATTTTGGGCATTATACCATAAAATGTGGTTAGTTGTTGCTATTACCGTAATAGCGAATATAATCGTTACGGCGATTAATATCGACGCGTTAAAGTGTATATTGCAGATAGTCTTAATATTAGGCTTCGGCTTTTTTGCTTCAGATATTAGAGAAAATTATTTAAAAAGAAATAATTACCGATTAGAAGATATAATAATTGCCAACTCTAGCATTGAAGCTGAATTGAAATTTTTGGAGCGTAGTGTGTTTGTTTAATGAATAGAAAATATCCTTTATGTCATTCCCCGCGTGGCGTTGTTGCGTGGACCGGTTTTTCCGTCATTGCGAGAAGAATTACATAGTAATGCGACGAAGCAATGACGAGTTTTGGTATCTACGCGGGAATGACATAAGCAAGCCATACAATAACGCCTTGTATTAGGAGCAAATGATGTATAACAAAGAAAATGTTTTTGCAAAAATTATAGATAAAAATCTTCCGGCAGAAATAATTTATGAAGACGAACAAATTGTAGCATTCAAAGATATAGCACCAGTAGCACCTGTACATATTATCGTCATACCTAAAAACGAATATATAGATTATGCCCATTTTATCTCTAAAGCTCAAATAGACGAAATAAAACATTTTTTTGCTAAAATTGCTGATATAGCAAATGAAGCAGGTTTAGATAAAGACGGCTATCGTTTAATAACTAATAAAGGCGAGAAATCTGGACAAACTATTTTGCATTTCCATTTTCATATTATCGGCGGCGAAAAACTCATCGGATTAATAAATAAAAATGATTAAAAAATACAATATTGCAGTAATCGGAGCTACAGGAAATGTAGGGCGTGAAACTCTAAATATTCTAGCTGAGCGTAATTGCCCCATTAATAAAATTCATGCTATAGCTTCAGATAACTCTATCGGACGAGAAATAAGTTATGGAGCAAAAATACTGCAAATCAGTAGTTTAACTAATTTAAATTTTGATGATATCGATATTGCTTTTTTTTGTGCAGGTTCAGAAGTGTCAAAAGAATTTATACCAAAAGCTACTGCTAGTAATTGTGTAGTTATCGACAAATCCTCACTTTTTAGAATTGACGATCAAGTGCCTTTAATTGTACCTGAGGTTAATTTATCAACACTTAAAGACTTTACCGCTAAAAATATTATAGCTAATCCTAATTGTATAGCGATTCCACTTGCAGTAGCATTAAAACCGCTGGATAATGAAATAAAGATTAAAAGAGTAGTGATATCTACTTATCAATCGGTATCAGGAGCAGGTAAAGCAGGAATGGACGAACTCTACGAGCAAACAAAATCTAAATATGTTTTTGGAGAGAATGATCCTAAGAAATTTCCAAAACAGATTGCATTTAATCTTTTTCCTCATATAGGTGATTTAAATAAAGACGGCTGTACAAGTGAAGAAGCAAAAATTGCTTTTGAACTAAACAAAATTATGGGCAATCACTTTAAAGCTAGTGTTACTTCTGTGCGAGTGCCGGTATTTATCGGTCATGCTATATCGGTTAACATAGAATTTAACAATAAAATGGACGCTAACATCGCTGAAGAAATATTACAAGAGGCCGATGGAATTGTTACAATTTCTAATAATAATGACCTTGCTTATATCTCGCCCGTTGAAGTGGTAGGTGAAGATGCCGTATATGTCTCCCGCATTAGAAATGACGTAAGTAAACCTAATACGATAAATTTATGGATTACATGTGATAACTTACGTAAAGGAGCAGCTCTAAACAGCGTCCAAATTGCTGAAGAATTAATTAATAATTATTTATAATATAACTAATATGGCTAATAATCTAAATAAAAAAAACCCGCTAGTAATAGCATTAGGCGAATGTAGAACAGCTTTTTGGATAGTCTTTTGGTTTGCTTTTGTAATTAACTTACTAATGTTAATTACACCTCTTTACTCACTACAAGTGCTTGATAGAGTCCTTGGAAGCGGTAATCTACAAACATTATTATTTTTATCGATAATAATCGCATATATTTATTTTGTTTACGGATTATTACAAATTGCTCGTTCTTTTACACTTATAAAGATAGGAGAATGGCTTGATAGAATAGTAGCTCCCGTAATTTTTGCTTCTTCAATTTCTGCGGCTGCAACACAAGCAAATATAGGTTCTAGCCAATTATTACGTGATTTTCAAGCCGTCAAAACATTCCTAACAAGTACTGGAATTAATACTTTATTCGATGCCCCTTGGAGCCTTATCTATATTGCCGTTATTTTCTCAATTCATCCATATATCGGTCTTATTACTGTTTTTGGTGCAATTATCATAGTTTCAACTGCTTTCTTTAACGCTGCCGCTACTAATAAAACGCTCGGTGAAGCTACCGAGTTTTCGATAAAAGGTATGACACAAGCCGATATTGCAAACAGAAATGCAGAAGCAATTGAAGCAATGGGAATGATGAAGAATGTTACAAAAAATTGGCATAAATTTAACATATTAGCACTTGATAAACAATCAGTTGCTAGCTATCGTAATGGTGTTATTTCTAACTTTTCAAGGTTTATCCGTAACATAATGCAAATGGCTGTTACCGGAGTCGGTGCTTACATTGTTGTAAAATCTCACAGTGCAGATATGACTCCCGGTAATATGATTATGAGTTCCATCATAGTCGGTAGAGCTCTTGCTCCTTTCGATAATGCTATTGAGCTATGGAAAAGTATGAGCGGTGCTATTAAATCATATAACAACATTAATAATTTATTTAACACTTATTCTTCTAGAGATGAAGCAATGCCAATTCCGAACGTTGATGGTCATCTTACTGTTGAAAATATTTATTATGCTCATCCTATACCGAAACATTTACCACAACCTCCCGTACCAAAATATATCTTAAAAGGCGTTAGTTTTGCAATACAGCCGGGCGAAGTTTTAGCAATTATCGGTCCTTCGGCTACAGGAAAATCAACTTTAGCTAAAATCATAGTCGGGGTATGGAAAGAATCATCAGGTTCCGTACGTTTAGATAGTGCTGAAATTTATCGTTGGAATAGAGAAGATTTCGGTAGACATGTCGGTTATCTTCCTCAAGGAATAGAACTTTTTAGCGGTAGTATTAAACAAAATATAGCTAGAATGGAAGAAGATGCCAATCCGCAAAAAGTTATTGAAGCAGCTAAAATAGCCGGAGCTCATGAAATGATATTAAGATTCCCTGACGGTTATGATTCTGATATCGGTCCTTCAGGCTCTAATCTATCAGGTGGTCAAAGACAACGTATCGGGCTTGCTAGAGCTTTTTACGGCAATCCAAAACTCATCATTTTAGATGAACCTAACGCTAATTTAGATGAAGCAGGTGAAGTTGCCCTTGCAAGTGCCTTAAAACAAGCAAAACTTAAAGGAATAACAGTTCTTGTAATTTCACATAGAGCATCAGTATTATCCATTGTTGATAAAATTCTAATATTACAGGATGGAGCCGTTGCGGTCTACGGAACGGAAAAAGAGATTCAAAAACACTTTAAAACTTTCAAAAGCGGTACAATTCATATTAATAACTAATAATGTTATACTAAATTAATGTCACCCCGTGGTCAAGCCACGTGGTGACACACAGTGGATTTCACCGACCTACGCGGGCATGACATCGAAAACAACGCAGACAGACAATGACTAAATATAATAATGATTAAATAGTATGCAGGATTTAAAACACAATAAACCTCAAATTACTCCGGAACAGTTGAAACAATTATTATCCTTAAGGGCAGATGCGTTAAACCTTAAAGGTCAAGGTTCTAAATATAAGGCTTTCATAAATACTACATTAAAGAAAACCTCTCATACTATAGAATTCTTATTAGTAAAACTTGATAGATTTGTTAATTTTATTACCAAGAAAACCGATAAAGATCGTAATAACGTAGCCCAAGCTGCAAGGTCACCTATACTTTTCGGTATTTATGTTATTATCTTTTTAGTATTAATAGGCGGATTATGGTCGGCTCTTGCTCCACTTGATAGTGGTGCTGTAGCTGTCGGCATCGTAATGCCAAGCACAAATAAAAAAACGATTCAACATAATGAAGGTGGAATAATTAATGCTATTTATGTTAAGCAAGGTGATAAAGTCAAAAAAGGCGATAAATTAATAGAACTTGAAGAAACTAGAATCAAAAGCGAACATGAAAATATTCTTGGTCAGTACCGTAATTTTTTAGCAACTGAAAATCGTTTAATTGCCGAACGTGATCATTTAGAACAAATCGAATTCTCGGATTTTCTAATGCAGGATATAAATTTACCGGAAGTAGCTAAAATAATTCATACACAGGAAAATTTATTTAGATCTAGAAAAGAAGTATATAACTCAGAGAAAGATGCATTATATCAAAATATTGCTCAACTTGAGAAAAAAATTGAAGGTTTAGAGGCAAAAAAAGTTGCTGCTTCAAAAACTGCTGAAGTTTATCAAGACCGTTTAAAAGCTTTAAGAACGTTAAAAGAAAAAGGCTTTGTACAAAAAGCAGCCTTATTAGACCAAGAGGCAAAAGTTGCCGCTTCAAAAAGCGATGTTGCAACAACTGAAGCCGAAATAGCAGGGATACGCCATGCTATTACCGAAACTCAAATTAAAATTATAAATCAACAAAATAAATACACTGAACGGACTTTAACAGAGCTTCGTGAAGCTCAAGTACAAACAGCATCTCTTAAAGAAAAATATAATTCTCTGACGGATTCACTTAATCGTGTGATAATCAGATCACCTGTTGACGGTATAGTTAATAATTTAAAATATCATACAATAGGCGGTGTTATAAGTCACGGACAACCTATTATGGAAATTTCACCAATTAATGATCCATTAATAATAGAAGCAAAGGTATCTCAAAAAAACATTGACTCAGTACATGAGGGATTAGTTGCAAAAATACGTTTCAGTGCATTTCAATCAAGAACAACTCCAACATTTATCGGTAAAGTAGTAAGCATATCTCCCGATATAGTACAAGATGAAAGACAACATCCAGGACAACAGCAAGATAATTATTATGTTGCAAGAGTTGAAATCGATATGGATAAATTTGATCAAGTTGCTAAAGTTAAAAATTTGGAATTACACCCCGGTATGCAAGCTGAGGTACAAATCGTAACCGGTACTAGAACACTACTTAGATATTTACTTGATCCCGTTACTGATACTGCATTTAAAGCGTTCAGAGAAAAATAGATAATTTGAAAATTTTAGATCACTTTATATAATCTAGATATTTTGTAACAATATTTATTAAAAATTCTTAATTTTTTATTGACTTTTAACCAAAAAAGTATAAATTATCTCATAATATCATTATATATCAATGTTATGTTAGGCTACACAAAAGAACAAAGGAGTTTAAATAAAGAGCAAAAACAAGCTGTCGGATTACTTTCTATAGGTACATTTCTAGAGTATTTTGACCTTATGCTTTATGTGCATATGGCGGTTCTTTTAAATAATTTATTTTTTCCGGAATATGATCCCTTCACTTTTTCGCTGCTTACTGCTTTTTCTTTCTGTTCTACCTATTTGCTAAGACCTATAGGAGCGTTAATATTTGGGTATATAGGCGATCATTTTGGACGTAAGATTGTAGTTGTTTTAACTACCCTATTAATGGCTATTACGTGTGTGATTATAGGTAGTATGCCAACATATGCACAAATAGGTATAACAGCCTCTTGGATTCTTACTATATGTCGTATAATTCAAGGTATGTCGGCAACTGCAGAAGCACGAGGTGCAGAGCTGTACTTAACCGAAAATTCATCTCCTCCTATACAATATCCATTAGTAGCAATTATAACCGTATTTTCTGCCGTAGGCACGACGGTAGCACTAGGTATTGCATCAATTTTTACTAATCAAAATATTTATCAACATGAACCAAGTTGGCGTATAGCCTTTTTTGTTGGTGCAACTATTGCTTTTGTAGGTACTATTGCGAGGACTAGTTTAAAAGAAGCAGATGCATTTTCAAATAAAAAAAATAAATTAAAACTAAGACTTCCAGAAAATAATATTACGCTTGAAGAAATTGACCAAGATATTCTAGATCAACAAGTTCCAAACGCCACTTCTATTTGGTATTTCTTTATCCAATGTGCTAGGCCTCCGTGTTTTTATTTCGTGTATATATATTGTGCTGATATATTAAAAAGAGAATGCGGATTTACTCCCTATCAAATTATAAATCAAAATTTTTGGGTATCTATAATAGATTTACTCGGTATTATAGGTCTTGCATTTATTAGCTATAAAATCCATCCTTTAAAAATCCTAAAGGTAAAATTATATCTATTTTTTACCTCCCTCATTTTTTTCCCTATAATGTTAAATTATCACCCTACTCCTTTATATATTTTTATTTTTCAATGTTTAGCTGCATTATTCGTATTTGATCACGTACCGGCAGCTCCTATATTTTATAAATATTTTCCGGTTTTTAAGAGATTTACATATACTAGTATGCTAAGTGCAATAGCAAAATTATTTACTTATATTATAACCTCATTTGGTTTAGTTTATATTACCCATTATCTAGGATATTGGGGATTATTTTTAATTTTCATTCCGGTAGGTATAACTTTCTTTATGGGAGTAACTTATTTTGAGAAAATGGAAAAGAATCGCAATTTATAGTTTTATTAAAAGTAGAATTTATATTAAACTTTAAATTATTTTTATAACATTCAGCATATATAAGCTCTGAAACTGAACGTATTTCAAGTATTTCACTTAACACTAAAAAGCTTTTTAATGTCTCTTTAATTATTTTATGAGCTTTTTCAGGCAATTTTGCTTCTAAAGTTTGTAAATTATGTATTCCATCAAAAAGTTTTATAAGAGCAGTATCGTATCTTTGTTGTTTAATTAATAAAATAAGACTTTTCGCACTACTTATTGTTCCACAAGGTTTAATTCTAGTTAGACCTTCTACATGCCTTGCTACTTCTTCATCAAAAATATTGCTAATCATTTCTTCAGTAAGTTTAGTATCTTCAATAGTGTCGTGAAGTAATGCAGCTTGTAGCATTCTAAAAGTAAAGAGTTTAGGCACTTCTTTTGCTACAAATTCTGCTACCATAATTGTTACTGCGATTGGATGAGAATAATAAGGATCACCAGATTGACGCATTTGCGCACCATGATATTTACGAGCATAATAAATACCTTTTTTAACTTCTCTAATATCAATAGGTTGTTTTACTTTGGTATTTAAAAATAAAAGCCTTTCGATTAATTTATCTGAATATTTACAGCTTTCAAAATTTTTTTCCCAATATTCTATATCTTTAATCAAAGCTCCCAATTCTATATCTATTATTTTATTGGTTTTTCTTATGATTACCTTTTATATTTTCTTTTTAAAATCCAATTATTATTTATTAAAACTCTCTATATTTAATAATTTTTCTATTTTTAATGCTAAAAAATAATTATATATTAAAAATAGTTTTTTACAAAAATTTATATGTCATCCTTAACTATCACCTATATTTTTCTTATTACAACAATATTAATATCTTTATTTTGTCATGATAAAAGACCTGCACATTTTAAGCATAGGTATTACAATTTTAGCCGCTTTATATCTAAATATTATAGGAGTTGGGGCTTTATCTATTTTTGCTGCTATTACCTATACCTATTTTAATTTACAGCTAAATAAAGTACTAAAAATCTTATTATTTATATCTATTTCAGTTTGTTTTAGCGCTTTTGCTTTTCATAAAGTTACGGGATTTTTTAACCTACTTGCTATTGATAAAATACAGTTATAGGAATTATCCATACCATTTTCTATGTATCTAAATTTTGATAAGATAATACCGGCTTTAATAATTTTTTCTGTCAGTGATTTATATATTTTAGAAAAACAAGAACATACGAATGCTATAAGATATACTTCTCTTTCTCTATTACTATGTATAGCAATAATTATGGTTCTATCTTTAATAAGCGGTTACGCCTTATTTGAGGCTAAAATCCCAAGCATATTACCGATATTGGCAATTAATAATTTCTTTTTCGTTTGTATGGCTGAGGAAGTATTCTTTCTAGGGTGTTTTACAAAGAACATTACAAAATCTTTTACCGAAACCGCAGATTTTAGCTGTTATTATAGCATCTTTAATATTTGGATCGTACATTTTCAAGGCGGACTAATATATATAGCGTTAAGCACTATATGCTGGTTCTTCTACGGTTATGCATATTACAAAACAGGCAAAATATTATGCTCTATGATAGTCCATTTTGGTCTAAATCTATGCCATTTATTGTTATTTACTTATCCTGCTCTTTTAAAACTTTGTGAAATAAATATAATGTTAATAGACAAAGTTATAGAGTTCTTTTATTGATAAATAGTAAATATAATCACTAAGTTTTATGAATAAAGACATTCCCACGTATTTTTATTACCTTCAGAATATGATTTAACAAGCTCTAGTAATACTGCTTTGATCCTATTTTTAAAATGGGAGCAACCTTATTATTTTTGATAGGATATTGCTGCTATTGTTGTTTTAATAATGAGCGAAAAGATATGGGGCTTGAATTCATCGGTAATCACCACGAACATAATGAATAATATTTTTCAATTATTGCATGGTCCTTAATGTCATTCCCACTTTTAGCTAGGAATGACATTAGACGAGCTATGCAATAAGGCTACAATTTACTTGGATCAAAGCTAAAATTAATCTCTTTCCAATGGTTAAAGAGTGCAGGATCAAGATTCTCAATAGGGCTTGCTTGCCATACTGCTCTAATTGCATTATCTGCTAAAGCTTCACAAATGCTAGCCGGAATATTAGGACAGATTTTTTCTTTTACCTTTGCCTGCTCAACGTTACCTGCTTTATCTAGAGTAATGCTAATAATGACTTTTACCTTATTATTACCTCTAACCCCTGCTGGTACATTACTCCAATGTCTTTCAATCTGTCTTTTGATTAAAGATATTTCACTGTCGGAAAGAGGTAGCCCATCCGTATAAACTCCTTTAGCTTCTTTTGCATTATCAGCTTTTTTTGATCTTTGATGCTTATTAGATTTTACATTATCCCCTTCCGAAGATTGCTCTAAATTCTTAAGTAGAGAGTCAAACTCATCGGTTTTAGGCTCTTTTTTCTTTACCTCTTTCGGTTTCTCTTCCGGTTTGTTAATAACAACTTCCTCTTTTTTCTCTTCGGGTTTCTTCTTTTCTTCTGTTTGTTTTTTTTCTTCTTTAGGCTTTACTTCTTCGTTCTTCTCAAGTAACGCTTCTTTCACTTCTTCAGGCTTTGGTGCTTCTATAGGTTTTTTCTCTTCTATTTTTGGCTTTTCTTCTATTGTTTCAGCATCAGGCTCTTTTGCTTTTTCTTCTTTAGGCGAGTCTTGTGGTTCTTCTTCTTTTGGCTTACTCTGCTCAGACTTTTTAGCGTCTTCGTTTTCTATCGGAGCTTCTTTTTGCTTTGTTTGGGTTATGATATTTGGTTTATCGCTAACAGATAACATCTCAAAAGTTATAGTTTGCTCTTCCGATAATTTTTCAAAAAGCGATGGCATACCGAATAGAAAAAAATATAAAAGAAGTAAATGCAGAACAACAGAGAAGCTAAGGAAAACCGTAAAATTATCCCTATTTTGATTACTTTTCATTTATTTTTAATATTTGAAATAAGAGCTACACGTGAAAAGCCGGCAGCATGAATTTCGGCAACTATCTCTACTACCTGCCCATAAGAAACATTTCTATCGCCTCTTACAAAAATTCTAGCATCCTTTTTTTCTTTAGTAATATTTGAAAGCTTGTCGGTTAAATGTGTTCTCTCTATAGGAGTTTCAAGCAGGAAAATTTCACCTTTATTATTGATAGTAACGACTAGCGGTTCATCCTGTCCTGAAATCGCACTTGAATTTGTCTCAGGTAAATCCACATTTATGCCTGAAACAAGCATGGGAGAAGTGATCATGAAAATAATTAGCAGCACAAGCATTACGTCTACAAGCGGCGTAACATTAATTTCGCTAACGACCGCTCTTTTGCTTTTTCTATTACTTCCGGCAAGCTTTATAGCCATTACATCTTCTCCTGATCAATTGCCTTAGAAAGTATAGAATTTAGCTCGCTACTAAAATATTCAATTTTATTGTTGATAAGAGTAATGCAGGAAATCAGATAATTATAAAAAATTACTGCCGGAATAGCAGCAAATAAACCTATAGCCGTTGCAAGTAGTGCTTCGGCAATCCCTGGGGCTACTACTGCAAGAGAAGTATTCTTAGAAGTGGCAATCGACTGAAAGCTGTGCATAATTCCCCAAACAGTGCCGAATAAACCTAAGAAAGGAGCACTTGATCCAACAGTTGCGATGAAGCTTAAATTCTTCTCAAGCTTTTCGACTTCCCTATTTTGAGCTAGGTACATTGCACCAGTTATACGCTCTTTATGGTTGTTTTTTAATGCATCGGAAAGACCTTTAGTACTTAAACTCTTACACTCATCCATAGCCGAGACAAATATCAAAGCTAGCGGATTATTAACCGACCTTTTTATGCTTTCATATAATTGCTCTAATACTACACCGGACCAAAATACATTTTCAAAATTCTTCATTCTTCGCTGCACTTGTGCTAGCTTAAATATTTTATCCAAAATAATAGCCCATGACCAAATGGAAGTAATAAGCAGCATCAACATAACTGACTTACCGATAATGTCGGAGGAGCTTATTAAAGCAAAAATTGATAAATGATCTTGCGTAACAATTTCTAAGCTATCGCTAATATTAGTGTCTGCACTCATTGAATGTATATTATTTAATTATTCTAAAATTAAATAATATATTCATATTTTACTTTTGTCATTAGGTTATGTAAAAAATTTTCGTTGTTGTTAGGGAGAGTGTTGATACCGAGCCGTCATTGCGAGCAGTCGTAGACTGCGTGGCAATCCAGAAAAATAATACAAAAAATTCTGATTCACAGAATTTGTGACTGGATTGCTTCGTCAATTACTCTGTAATTTCCTCGCAATGACGTTAAAACCGATCCACACGGGAATGACATAAACGGACTAACAACGTTAGTCAAGCCACGGGATAACACATATTTTTAAAATCATTAATTTAATATCTCTTGACTTATCTTAATTTTTTATATAAAGTGCTGCTCTTAAATTTAACTTAGAGTTGCATATGAAATTAATTGAATATTTTAAAAAACTTGAATCTATAGCTTTCGGTCCATGGCTTAATAAATACAAACAATTATTTACCTCAAAAGAATTAGGCTACTCAGATGTTTGACATAATCATTGAAGCTAAGAACAATCACCAACATTCTAATGAAGAATTAGTAATATTATCTAATGACGTTATTGAAAGAGAGATAGGAGAAAATATAAAGCAATCAAAAGTTGCTGTTATCTTTGTTGCGAATCATAGAGAAAATTTATATTCTATATTTACATGGCTAACTAACTTTCAGTTAGAGCAATATTCTAGGTTTATATTAAATCTTCCAAAAGATTATAAGGATTATAAAGATTATTTTTTACAAGAAGAACAACAAAGTGAATACTCAAAAATCAAAGCTTTTAATGATGTGCAAGATAAGAAATGGCTAGCAAGAAAATATTTCAATTTATCAAATCACGAACCATCAAATCATTACCTATTGTTTCAAGTAAATATTATAAAATTGCAAAAATATTTAGAATATCCTTATGAATATAATACTGCAATTTATAAACCTGAATTTCTAGGTTCTGTAGATAGCTATTATAATTATTCTTGTGATAATATATTAATAAACAATTATTTATTAAGGATATTAATATGCCGAAATCAGAAAATATACAAAAATCCTATAAAGCTCCTAAAATTATACGTGAAGACATTTTTTTTAGACCTTATGGGTCTCCCATCTTATTCTATTCGCTATATGGATGACGGCACAACCATATACAGTGAATCTGAATCACTTTATTCTAATGATAAAGTTAAAGTTATCGGTCATGATACCGGATATTTTCATAAATATTTCGCTGGATTAGGATTTGAATAGACATTGCTTTGTAAGGTAGTTTAGCTTTTCAATGTCATTCCCGCAAAAGCGGGCATCCAGTACTTTCAAGGTTATACACAATAAGTTTTTAAAATTAAAAGCTCGATTTATCTTGCTTTATGCTGGATTCCCGCCGTTGCTGGAATGACATCAGCGTTCACGCAACAATGCCAGCTCACAATGACAATCCTAAAACTTAGGATAATTTAATAGCAGAACTTAAATAATCATTACCGTATTTCTCAATATAGTCATCATATTTACCTTTAAAATCAACAATATTTTTCCTATGGGAAAGAGCAATAATTCTTGTTGCTATGGATTTTGCAAAATCACGATCGTGTGTTACTAATATTACCGTACCCTCAAAATCAATTAGAGATTTTTTAAGAGCTTCGCGTGACTCTATATCAAGGTGATTTGTCGGTTCATCAAGAACCAAAATATTACTTTTTTCTAGCATCATTTTAGCAAGTAATAACCTTGCACCCTCCCCGCCGCTTAGACTTACAATATTTTTATTTACTTCATCACTACGGAATAATACTTGTCCAAGCGTATTTCTAATAGTATTTTCCGTTTCCTTTTTAGATTGCTTTTTAAGCCAATCAATAATACTAATATTTTCATTAAGTAGCTCATTATGGTCTTGAGCGAAATAAGATATTTGTGATTCATACCCCCACTCATAACTACCCTGATCTGCTGCTATTTTATTCATTAAAATTTTTAATAAAGTAGATTTACCGATACCGTTTGCACCGATAATAATAATTTTTTCTCATCTTGATACGTTAAAACTAACTTTATTTAATATTTGTTTATCCTCAAAACGTTTAGTTATTTGATCGATTTTTAATACTAATTTTCCTGAATTTCGTAGTTGTTTCAATCTAAATAGCGGACTAATTCTTGAAGATTTCTGTATATCCAGTAATTCTATTTTCGCTAGCTGCTTTTCTCGGGAAGCACTTTGCCTTGCTCTTGTCCCTGCTCTAAATTTATCAACCCAAGCCTGCATATTTTCTATTTTCTTTTCTAAGAAATGTCGCTCGCTTAACTTTTGCGCAGCTATTATCTGCTTTTCCTGAACAAAATTATCATCATTACCTACGTATAGTTTTATTTCTCCATAATCTATATCCAAAATATCTGTTGCAACATTATTTAAAAAAGCTAAATCATGTGAGATAAAAATTAATATTCCTTTAAAAGAGTTTTTTAAATAATGCTCAAGCCAATATATCGAAATAATATCAAGATGGTTTGTCGGTTCGTCGAGTAGTAAAATATCGGGATTATTAAATAAACTTTGTGCGAGTAATACACGAAGTTTATAACCTCCTGACAACGCAGAAAGCGGTTCATAATGATATTTTTCAGCTATTCCAAGACCTACAAAACTTCTTATTTCCTGCTATTACCGTATCTATAATTTTAGTATTTTCATAAAGAAATTGATCTTGTTTTAAACAACCTACTTTAGAGTTTTTAGGTATATTAATATCACCGAAAGCTGGCTCTTCTTCCTTAGTTAAAACTTTGAAAAAAATTGTTTTACCTGCTCCGTTAGCACCTACTAAACCATATCGTTTATTATTTTTAATATATAAATTTACTTCAGTAAATAGTATTCTCGCACCATAACTCATAGCTAAATCGTTTATAATAATCATATTTTTAGATGTCATGGTTAAATTCAGGAATAATTGAAAAGGTTTTAGAAAAGTTATAAATATTTAATATTTCTTCAATAATTCAAAAGCTTTTGCAAAATCTACTATATATTCTTCTTGTTTTTCTAAATCTTTAAGTTTGATGCTATTATTTGCTTGTTCTTCATCACCTATAAAAATAATAAATTTAGCATTTTCATTAAGAACACGTTGCATCCTTTTAGCTATTTGACCTAAGGGTTCTATAATAGTAGCAATATTTTGTGAACGCAATTTATCTACAATTTCTAAAGAGTAAGTAATATTATTTTTGCCTATAGGTAATACAAATACCGGCTTTACTTCAGATATATTATATTCTCGCATTAAAACAATACGCTCAATACCGGCAGCAAAACCGATAGCAGGCACATCACCATTATTACCCATGATTCGGCTAAGCCCGTCATATCGACCACCGGCAAGAATAGTAGATTGACTCCCAAGCTTTTTTGTAGTGAATTCAAAAGCAGTATGGCAGTAATAATCAAGCCCTCTAACCAAACGTGGACTTATGCTATATTTCACACCTAAAATGTCGAGATACTTTATTAACTCATCAAAATATTCTTTGGATTCATAAGTGTAATATTCAGATAAAATCGGAGCAGCAGCAACTATTTTTTGATCAATTTCGCTTTTAGAATCAAGTATTCGCATTGGATTTTTAATCAGCCTTATTTTGCTTTCTTCCGATAATTGATCTTTAAAATCATTTAGATATTCTACCAGCTTTTGTTGATAAGCACTTCTTGATTCACTACATCCAAGAGAGTTAAGCTCCAAGAGAGTATCCTGCTCTATTTCGAGTGCTTTAAGTATGTCTATCGCTAACTTCAAAGTTTCAGCATCAGTAATAGCTCCTTTAGCTCCGATATATTCATAATTCAGTTGGTGAAATTGACGTTGACGCCCTGCTTGCGGTCTATCATAACGAAAAACAGGACCGGTAGAGAAAAGTTTAAGAGGTAGCTTGTGCTGAAAACCATTTGAGATGAAGCTTCTTATAATACCGGCCGTAAATTCAGGTCTAAGAGCTACAGATTCATTGCTTTTATCTAGAAAACTATAGATTTCTTTACTTATTACGTCAGAACTTTCACCCATCGAGCGGTTAAAAACCTTGGTATACTCGAGTATTGGAGTACTCATTTGCTTATAGCCGTACAATACTCCAACATCTCTTGCTTTGTTAATTATATAGTCGTGGACTTTATAATCATCCGGCAATAGATCTTTCATGCCTCGAAGTGGCTGCAACTTTTCAGTCATTTGGTTAATTTTGTGGTTTTATTAATGTCATCTCGCATGTAGCGAAAAAACCGCTCGGTGTCATACCGTGGCTTGACCACGGTATCCAAAAAACATTAAAAAAGACTGGATCCCACGATCAAGTCGCGGGGATGACACTGAAAAATACTAACTTTGTGCCTTCTTCATAAAAAACGATCTTATAATATATAAAACAAACATCGTAATAAACCAATATATTAATGCACGACCTGCCATTAATAGATTAAATTCACCGTCATATATTTGAATAAATAGTAAATATGCACAAGCAATTAAAATAAAAGGTACAATAATAAATACTAAAGGACATTTAAAAGGTCTTTGAGCATCAGGTAGCGTTACTCTAAATAATACTACTATTATTGTAACGGTTATATAATCAATTAATGCTCCCATTGAAGTTAATTGTGTTAATAATTCCGTAGAACAAAATCCTCCAAGGATAGCGGCTAAAGAAGCAAATATTATAATCGTAATATACGGACTGTCATATTTTGGGTGCAGCTTTGCAAAACTTTTCGGTAGTAAACCGTCACGTGCAATAGCATAAAAAATACGAGAAGTACCGTAAATATTCATCATCAACACCGTCATCATACCGCACACCGCACCGGTTGCCACGATAGCAGAGCCAATCTTGCTATTATTGATAGTTAAAGCATAAGCAAGCGGTTGGTCGTTATTTAATTGATCAAAAGGTGCAATACCGGTAACAAGCCCCGCCATTGTTACATAAACTATAGTAGTTAGAACAAGCGAGCCGATAATACCGATCATTATATCACGTTTTGGATTTTTACATTCCTCAGCTGCAGTTGCAATCGTTCCAAAGCCCGTAAAAGCTAAGAATAAAATAGATGCACCTACTAAAACATTACTAAAGCCGAAAGGCATAAAGTTACTCCAGTTAGTAGCATCGAAATGAGGAGCAGAAGCGAGTATAAATACAAATATTGCAGCCATTTTTATGAAAACTAAAATTGCATTTAGTCGCTTACTATCTTTAGTTCCTAAATATAAAATAAATCCAATAAATACCGAGATTAAAAATGCCGGTAAATTTATTATCCCGCCGTTTGTCGGTACGGTAGTTAATTCTTTCGGTAAATTGATTCCGCCTGCTGCTAATATTCCTTGTACGTAGCCCGACCAGCCTGCAGCTACTATTCCTGCAGCAACGCCTAGCTCTAATATTATAACACTACCAATCATCCAAGCAAATACTTCGCCGAATGCTACATAGGAATAAGTATAGATACTTCCTGAAGTCGGAAGCATTGCAGCAAGTTCAGTATAAACAAGTGCTACAAAGATACAGGTAATACCTGCAATCGCATAAGATAACATTACCGCAGGTCCTGAATATTTAGCCGCAATGATACCGGTAACGACAAATACGCCAGTACCAATCATTGCACCAAGACCTAGTAATATTAAATCTAATGCTCCAAGCGTCTTACTAAGACCGTTTGAGCTACCTATCTCTTTTACTAATTCAAAACTTTTCTTCCTTAAAAAACTCATTAGTTTCTCCTGTTTGAGTGAGTGATCTATCATTCCCGCCTACGCGGGGATGACATCAAATGCTTTTAAGGAGCCATACCACAAGGTATAATCTACCTTATATCTCTAGTAATCCACCCGCCGCCGAGTACTCTTTCACCAGCATAAATAACACATGCTTGCCCAGGGGCAACGGCTTTTTCTTCTGATAAAAATCTTATCTTCATTTTATCATCACCGAGTTTACTTATTTCGGCTAAACGAGGCGGTCTTGTTGAGCGGATTTTAACGGCTACTTCTAGCTTGTCGTTATCTTTAATCTCATCTGCAAGCCAATTCACATCTTTAATTATAAATTCCTGCACATGTAATGCAGCTTCAGGTCCTACATATACTATATTGTCCTTAGGATCAATCTTTACTACATATAAAGGCTCGTTATAAGCTATACCAAGCCCACGACGTTGCCCTATAGTGTAATTAATTATACCGCTATGCTCTCCTAGCTCAAACCCATTTACGTGAATAATCTTACCACTTTCACTGCTATTTGGACGTATTGTATTTATTACGCTCTTATAATTTCCGTCAGGTACGAAACAAATATCTTGGCTGTCGGGCTTATCTGCTACCTCAAGCCCAAATTTACTAGCAAGCTTTCGTGTTTCATCCTTAGTAAACCCTCCTAGAGGGAAACTTAAATATTCCAATTGCTCTTTAGTTGTCGTAAATAAAAAATAACTTTGATCTTTTGCCGGATCAAGTCCCGTATGTAACTCTGCTCCGTTATCGCCATTGACTTTTCGTACATAATGACCAGTAGCAAGCTGAGCTGCTCCAAGCTCTCTAGCCGTTTTAATTAGATCCCTAAACTTTACCGATTTATTACATTGTACGCATGGCAACGGTGTTTCGCCCTGTAAATAGCTATCGACGAAATTATCTATTACCGACTCTTTAAATTTGCTCTCATAATCAAGTACGTAATGGGGAATACCTAGCTTATTTGCTACCATTTTAGCATCGTAAATATCCTGACCAGCACAACAGGCATTTTTTTTTCCTACTGCCATACCGTGATCATATAACTGCAAGGTGATACCTATAACATTATATCCCTGCTCGTACAGCGTGGCGGCAACTGTCGAACTATCCACCCCGCCTGACATGGCAACAACTATAGTAGACTGCTTATCCCCTAAATTAATCATATCAACCTTAAACACAGCAAATTGTACTACATTTATAATTAAATTACAACACTATCTTTTAATATATTAAAATGTATTGCTATAATCGGCGTTGTCTCAAAAGGATTGCTTTGTAAGATTGATTAACACCCTGATATCATTCCCGCGTAGGCGGGAATGAGATCGCACAGTTTTTTTGGTTCATGCAGGCAATACCTCCTTACAATGACATAGACTAAAGAACTCAAAAATCATATGTTATTTAAAATATTATACAAAACGATTATTACATTAACTCTAATTTATTTTCTACTTATTATCTTAGAATATGCACATCAAGGTTTTATTAATGATTTATCATTACAAAAAGTAGATTTATCTATTCAGAATTCTATAAAAGAACCTATTTATTTAGTTTCTTATGCCGACGGTCCGGAGTATGTTTATCGTAATCAAAATGCAACCACTCATTATGCAATTAATAAAGGTATAGATTTCATATTGAACTATAAGAAAAAACATATACCTCAAGTGTTTATAGAGACAAATCAAGAAATTTTTAATGAGCCTGCAGGAGCTGGTTTATGGCTATGGAAACCTTATATTATACTTGAAACAATGAAAAAAGCACCGGAAGGAGCTATTATAGTATATTTAGATTCGGCTTTTGTTATTAAAAAGCATATCAGTAGTTTAACAAATCTTTTAGGTGATAATGATATATTACTAGTACATGATCGCGATCGTAAAAACGGTAGTTTTATTAAAGGTGAAACCTTTGCCTTAATGGATTGTCTAAACGAAGAATGCAGAAATGACGATCATATTTGGAGTGCCGTTATTGTTGTGCGTAATACCGAGCTTTCTCGTGCTTTTATTGAAAAATGGCTAAAAAGTTGTGAAGATATTAGAATTCTTTCAGGCAAAGATTATAATATTCATCCTAATTATGATGAATATAAATGGCATCATTCCGACCAATCGGTACTTAGCCTTATATATCACAAAAATCCACAATCGGTTAAAGTAATAGAATATGAAGAAACAGCACCTTTCTTATCTTGGTTTCACCGTAAATATTCAAATAGTTCACCATTAAAGCCATGGTATAGCATATACGGTATAGATCCTATGATTACTTTTAATACTAACGGTAAAGTTTTACCTTCCACTGCTCTTATAAACACTCCGCCGATTGTTAGGCTACGTAAGTGGGTTATAGAACATCAATGATGGGCTTTGTCTGCATGGCTCTTGAAAAATGCTCCGTTATCATACCGTGGTCAAACGAACTAGGTGACAGCTATACTTTAAGTAAATGAAGAATTGGTATACGAAGCTCAATTTGGCAAAGAGCAAGTAGTCTGTAAGCCGAGGACTACAGCGTAAACTTAATACGTGAGGACCGGAGGACTTACAAGACAACGTAGCCAATTTTTCAAATTCAGCGAGTATATAGCTCTCTGTACTTTAAAGAAGCTATAAGATAAGGTAAGTACTTTAATGTCTTGCATTTCAGGGTCAAGCTCAAAAGCCTTATCTATATAAAATGTAACCGGCATTAAGACTTTTTCGCCGGCTTTTAATAATTGTTCTTCAAAACAAAAACAATGAATTTTTACGAAATATTTTCCTGCTTTATTTGGAGTCACATTATATACGGAAGTGCCTATTATATCGTTATTGCTTAGATTCTCCGTTTCATAGAACACTAGAGTATTCTGCCCCGGAACAATTTGCACTCTTTGCTGCCTTGGAATAAACCGCCAAGGTAAATCTTTATCAACATTAGCATCAAACTCGATAATTATAGGTTTAGTGCCTTTTACCTTAGAATATACACTCACCGTTTCTTTTGCAGTAGTACCGCCATATCCTGTAACTTTACAAAATAAATTATAGATAGGTATGGAAGCAAAACTTAGTAACACCATACTAATTACTAATCCCAGCAAGGAAAAAGCTAGATTTTTATTGGATTTTTTAGACATTATGTGATTTTATTTAAAAATACTCTAGAAAAAGTTTATTTTAGATCATATATGTGTTAGTATAAAGAAAAATAGTAAGGTTGGTATGACTAATAATATTAATGCATTAGCAATCTCTAGCGAGTCAGGGTTTTATAACTACTTACAGAAAATCAATAAAATTCCTTCACTTACGCAAGAAGAAGAATTTTTATTAGCGAAATCCTATTTAGAAGAAAATGATTTACAAGCTGCACATACATTAGTCACGAGTCATCTTAAGCTTGTTGCAAAAATTGCAAGCGGTTATAGGACTTACGGTCTTCCTATTACCGAATTGGTTTCAGAAGGTAATATAGGTTTAATGCAGGCAGTAAAAAAATTCAATCCCGAACTTGGTTTCCGCCTGTCAACATATGCGATGTGGTGGATTAAAGCAGCCATACAAGAATATATATTAAAATCTTGGTCATTAGTCAAGATGGGAACAACGGCTGCACAAAAAAAATTATTTTTTAGTCTTAATAAAGTTAAGCATAAAATTACTAATTTATACTCAAGGGCTATTACTACCGATGATTTTGCAAAAATAGCAGATGAATTAGGCGTTTCGGTTCATGAAGTTTCCGAGATGAATACTAGAATTTCAGGTCCTGATTTATCGTTAAATAACTCTATAAATAGTGATGATGCAGAATCAGGAGAACTGATAGAACTATTACCAGAAACACGCCCTACTCCCGAAGCTATGGCTATTAATAAGCAAAATTTTACCAGTAAAAGGAAGTTACTATCGAATGCTATGCAGATTTTAAACGATAGGGAACTTCGTATTTTAACAGAGCGTAAATTAACGGATACTCCTAAAACTCTAGATATTTTAAGCAATGAGTATAATATTTCTAAGGAACGTATTAGACAAATAGAAAATACAGCTTTTGAAAAAATAAAGAAGTTTATTTTAAACCATAGTAGAGAAGTAGCTTAAGCCTTATTGGATTGTCATCCAGTGTCTTGACCTGCATTAGCTGCATGGATCGAAAAACCTATTCTATGTCATTCCCGCTTCCGCGGGAATGACATCAATTCAGCACTCCTGACCATTCAGGATCAGAAGCATCCGCCGGTGTTATAATTTCTCTTTCATTATGACCTGTTAGATCAATTGCAAAAATTTTGTTTTTTCCCGGAGCTTTAGCTCTCGATGGCCAACCTTTAGCAAACATAATAACTCGTCCGTTAGGTGACCAACAAGGGCTTTCGACTAAATATCCGCTTGTTATTATCCTTTCATTATTCTCATCATCTTGGGGGCATGCTTTCATAATTCCAATATTAAAAGTTTTTCCTTCAGCTCCTCTAATAATCTTAGTAAATGCTATATAGTCTCCTCTAGGCGACCAGCTAGGAGCAGTGTAAGAACCTCCACCGAAACTAATACGCTGAACGTCACTTCCGTCCGAATTCATGATATATAATTGAGGCACACCGTTTCTATCGGAGTTATATACAATTTTTTTACCGTCCGGTGAATAGCTAGGAGAGGTATTAATACCGAATCCGTCAGTTAATTTATGAAGCCGTTTAGTAGCAAGGTCAATTTCGTAAATATGAGTTGAGCCGTTTTTAGCTATTGACATTACGGCTTTTCTACCGTCCGGTGAGAATCTAGGAGCAAAAGATATACCAGAAAAGTCACCTACTACGCTTTCTTTACCTGTTTTTAAATCCTTTTCATAAACAAGAGCTCTTCTTTTAGTTGCGTATGAAACATAAAAAATCTTATCCGCTGAACGAGCAAATCTTGGGGTTAATACTAGTGACTTTCCATTGGTAAGGTATTTATTATTAGCACCGTCATAATCCATCAAAGCAATTCTTTTTATTTTTGGTAAAGAAGTGCTTTCTGATACATACACTATTTTGGTGTCAAAATAACCGGCATCACCGGTAATTTTTTCATAAATTTTATCAGCAATTTTATGTGCTGCTCTTCGCCATAAATTTTCCGGTACTTCAAGAATTTCGCCGGCAAGCTGTTTTTCAAGCAATGTATCCCATAATATAAAGCTAATTTTAAGCTTACCGCTTTCTAGTTTTTTAACTTCACCGTTTACTAAAAGGCTAGCATTAATTTGACGCCATGCAGCAAAAAGCGGCTTATATGCTATTCCTGTCTTCTCTTCTATAAAAGATGCAGAGGAAATAGGACGGAATAGCCCCGAAAGCCTTAAATCATTAGAGATAACTTTAACCACATCATTACCCAGTACGTCATCAGCAGAACTATCGGCATTAAATTTATTAACTGCTATAGGCGTAGGATCAGCTCGCCCATGCTCAATATTTATTGTTTCAAGTGCATAACCTTTAAAGCTAAATAATAGTATAAAATATATAATATTTCTCACTCAAAATACTCCTTTTTATCAAATTCCGTTATGGTTATTGTATATCATTCCTGCGGAAGCAGAAATCCAAATTTTTTGTTGTCACCCCGTGGCTTGACCACGGGGTCTGGCTTTATTTTATTGTGTTCTGGATCCCGTGAATAAATCACAGGATGACACAAAGGAAAGAACCACACGCGTCAAGTTAAGGGATGTTTATAAGTTTAAGAGAAGATAAAGTAGATTTTTTTGTTTTCCTATATTTATCTTTTAAGCAAAAACTTACCCAAGCTATTCGTAAATTTTTAAAGAAGTTTTTTAA